>NZ_JBFRDK010000009.1:0-71808 GCF_052113545.1 Paenibacillus sp. TAF43_2 | reverse complement strand
GAGGATATCCGTGTCTATTTGCATGAGGATATGCTCATACACTAAATCTAGCATGGTTTGAAGCTCTATCATGGAAGAGAAGCTCGATGTTGCCGCAATGACAACCTGATGTTTGGGCGACAAAAAACATAACTGCCCATACCCGCCATTTCCCATATAACAGCCATCACGACATAGAAAAAATTGATACCCATAACCTTGGGAAAAATCGATGCGCTCTTCGTCTCGCGATGTATCGCTTTGCATGCTGGTGGCGAGTGAAATGTATTTCTCTGAAACGATTCGCTGGCCATTAAATATGCCTTTGTTTAGCAGCATTTGCCCAAACTTAGCTATCCCTTCAGTAGGAATACTTAGTCCCATTCCACCAGCAACGACGCCAAGCGGACAGGTTTCCCAAGAAGGGGATGAAATGCCTAGAGGCATAAACAAACGAGGCATTAAATATTCGGTTAGCTTTTGACCTGTTACTCTCTTAAGGATAGCAGACAACATATAGGTAGAATGTGTACTGTAACGGTAATAGGTTCCTGGCTTATGCTCTACTTCCATTGCTAAATAGGCTTTAACCCAGTCCGTTTGCTCCGCAACGCTTCCGTAAATATTGTCATGATGGCCGGCATTCATCGATAGCAGATGGTGAATGGTCATTTCAGCCAAGTTATCCGAAATCGCATGCGGCAGCTTATCAGGGAAAAAAGAGATAACCTTGTCTCTTAAATCCAACAGGCGCTCGTCACAAGCAATGCCTATTGCGATAGATGTGAAGCTTTTGCTAAGTGAGAATAACAGCTGCGGAGTGCCTGAACGATAAGGATCACGATAAAACTTGGAAGTAGCCTTGCCGTTTTGCATCAGGATAAAGCTGTTCACCTTCAAGTTTAATTGCTTGATTTGAGTAAAAAACGCAAGCAACGACTTTGATGTTAAACCATGGTTTTCTGGTCGATCCATTTCCATAACACTTATCAAGCCTTCAACATCGTTAGTCATGAATGCAATCACCCACTCTTTTATACTCAACGAATCTACTAGCCCAACTGTTTAATAAACGTCACTCTATCATAACCACTGCTGAAATAATCCTTTTCATATAGGCTGATTTCAAATCCGATCCGTTGATAAAACGTTATCGTGTCTTCATTACCCGGATGCCCTAAAGTATAAAGAATAATTTCCTTCTCTTTCAGCTCGTTTACTTTATTGCAGATGGTAGAAAGCAAAGCTTTGCCAACGCCCGCTCGTTGAAAATCCTTTTTCACGACTACGCCTACGATTTCATAAAGTCCTACTTCATTATTAAATAGGTATCCTGCATGACCCATAATTTGATTGTCATCGCTATAAGCTACATAATATTGGCTTTTACCCGCTGGAGCTTTGGCGAAGTCCGCCCACCGAGGCGGATATCTTTCAATAACGAAATCTGGGAATTGCAGCGGATGCTCCGATAATATATTTATTACATCCTGCCTGTCGTTGTGCTCGAACAATCGAATATTCATATTTTATTGTCCTCCTAGTCGGCTTCATCTCGTGCATTCACTTAAGATTCTCATTAAAAATCTTTTTGTATGGAGAAGTGTTAAACTGATCCTCGATCACATCTACTCTTCTCCAAAATTCGTTCTCATCAAATCCGTCATAATCCATTACGATAAAATCTGCAAGGTTATGAAAAACATGCGCAATGTGGAAACTTCTATAAAAGTTTTCCTCGTTAAACTCCCCACTATTTTTTATATCAAGGAAGGCTTGATAGATCAGTTTCTCATACGCTTTCTTCTTTGATTCATTCAAAGAAACCGCTCCCTTTAATCGATGGTTATGCTCTTCTGCTGTTCTACATATCGGCAATCGTAGGCGGCAGCTCAACCGTGCACTCTAGTAAGCGCCGAGCTGGCGTATCAAAGCGGTTGAAGTAATGCCCTTCCCAGTCAGCATCTTGAATTGCTCGTAATCTGATCTCCTCATCCTGCCAAAAATATTGACTATAATCTATTTCTCTCATGTGATCCTCCCATAATCAATAATCGTATTAAGCGCTATTATACATAAAATTAATATTAAAAAGGAAATTATTTGTAATGTCCTATCCAAATAAAGAGCCCTCAGGTCATTCGTCCTGAGAGCTCCTTTTTTTGGTTACCTTTAATGTACAGCCTTATCCCGCTTTGACAGCACGATGTTCTGGTACAATCGAACGGTTAATAGATAGTAAGCAGCATAGATAACCACGAACAACGCAATGGGAATCCATAAGCGATAATATGGCTCAGTTAACATAAACGAGAAGAGATTCATACCAACTAGAACATGCGTGAGCCCAACGATACCAGGAAATAAAAATACGAGGAACAGCTCGTGATAGATTGAACGCGATAACCTCTCTCTCCTTACCCCAAGCTTGCTGAGCATCTCATATCGCTGAACATCCTTCGCTGCACCCGATAATATTTTGAACATTAAGCAGCTCGCCATCATAGCAAGAAAGGCGATGCCAAGGAAAAAGCCCATAAAGACTGTACCGCTAGCGATACCTATTGCATTCTCATAGTTCTTGTACTTGCTCCATGATAGGTACTCCCCATTGGATTTCTCTGTTTCCAGCTGGTCTAGTGCCTTCCATGACATCCGATAAGCGAGGAAATCACCCGTCCTTCCGATCACAACGAACTGTTCCTTTGCTTCAAGCTTTGCGAACTCTCCTGCATCAACAAGCCTGAACTCACTTATGGGTGGCGAAATCTCCCAGATGAAACCTCTCCACTTCTGACTGGACAGCTCTTCTGTATCCGTATTATCTGCATCACTCGCAGAGCCTGCTGGAAGAGGGCCTTTGATCTGTTCTATCTCATCCCAATACTCGCGGCCCTGCCCCGAATGAACAAATGGCCGCTGGCTCTCGAGGTCCTCTTTCGCATAATAAACCATTTCGTTTTCTATTTTGTAGCGATACTTGAACTGCTCCTTGAACGGAATGGAAGCGAGTATCTTTGCTTCTTCCGCATTCGGGTTATGCACGATCGCGTCATAAACGCGGTAGCTCTCTCCCCTAATTTTCGCATCGTTCACAAAAGCCATACCTCCAGCAATTGCACCAGCTCCAAGAGCAATCAGCATCGCTACCGTTGCCAGCAGCTTCGTTAAGCCATTTATTCGGAAGCTCAGCTGGCCGAAAGTGAAGGCACGAATTCCACGTGTTTGATTCCTCTTTTTCATTCTTACTACAAGTGGCGGGAGCAGCATCATAAACAGAAGGTACGTTCCGAGCGGTGTCATGAATGTTGCGGTATACAATCCATTCTCCCGCAGCTGCTCCATAAACGTAAGGGAGAAGTAACCGAGCCCGAGAGCAATTGCTCCGACGATGCTAAGTACAATTTTCCACGGGCTGCTTCCCCATAGCCGATCTGCTTGCATATTGCCATGGACAAGATGCAATACCTTCATGCGAGAAAGCTTCAGCTGATTCCATATCGCAGACAGTCCAAATAAACAAGTAAAGAAGATGATAGTAAATAAAATGGCTGGTCCAAATACGGCATGATAACCGATAAGACTCGTCTGAAGCTGCTTAGCCATGAGATGCCCAACAAGCGTGGATAAGCCAAACCCGAGCCCAAGCCCAACCGCTAGTGAAATAATGCCGAGCGCAATCGTCTCAATAAACATTAAAGTACGTATTTTACTTTTGCGTGCCCCCAGAACGAGATAGAGACCAAATTCCCGCTGGCGCAGCGACAGCAAAAAGCTGTTGGCATAAATAATGTAGAAAAAAGTGATCGCCGAGAGCAGTACCGAGCCTAATATATAGACGAGCCCAATTGAGTTGATAACTGCATTTGCCTCCGTAAAATCGCGGTTCCACGCCATCGTCTGGAACATATAAAAGATGGCTATCGACATGACAAGTCCAGCAAGCAGCACGATATAATCTTTGAATTTGCTTTTCATGCCGGATAAAGCTAGTTTTATAAGCATGTTCTCACCTCACTGCCTTTCCGATTCATAAGTTTCATCGGATGCAGCAGCTGCAGCTGCCGAGCCATAATCGCCGAGCACGTCCAAAATTTGCTTATAAAAGGATTCACGGCTGCCCGTGCGGTACAGCTCTTTCACAAGCTGACCATCCTGTATAAATAAAATTCTTCCGCAATAGCTTGCACTGAACGCGTCATGAGTCACCATGAGAATCGATATTCGCTGTTCCTCGTTTAGACGCTTCATCGTCTCGAGCAGACTAACCGCATTTTTCAAATCAAGCGAGCCTGTCGGCTCGTCACCCAGCAGCAATGCAGGCTCATGAACGATGGCGCGCGCCGCGGCTGTTCGCTGCCGCTGCCCTCCTGAGATCATCGCTGGATATTGTTCGGCTAGCGCTGTAATACCAAGATTGTCCATAACTTGACGCACTTTGATTCGGATTTCGCCAGCAGGGACGTCCTGCAAGGACAAGGGAAGTGCGATATTCTCATAAACTGTCAGATTGTCGAGCAGATTAAAATCTTGAAAAATAAACCCAAGCCGCTGCGCCCGGAAATCCGAAAGCTCACGGGCTTTCATTCGTGTAATATCCGTTCCAGCAATTGAAATGGTACCCTCTGTTGGATTATCCAGCGTCGAGATTACGTTGAGCAGTGTGGTTTTGCCCGAACCGGAAGCTCCCATAATGCCGATGAACTCTCCTTCTTGCATCGTGAACGAAATATTGTTCAGCGCATAAACCTGATTCGCCTTATTGCTTCCGTATATTTTGGATATTTGTCTTATATCAATAACGGGATTTTTTGTTGTCATAGCTTAGTGACATCTCCTTCTGCCTTGGTACCTGTACGATACCCTGCACTCTACTTAGTATAAGGAAGACGCCTAAAGCGAGCTTAATGTAACCGTTAAGATTTCATAAAGATTATCTTAATACTTTTTTACGATTTAACAGACAGCTCCTGAACTTCACGGCAAAAAGCCCCAACCATGTCATACCACGGTCGAGGCTCCTCTTTCAAGATAATTAATATTACCTGCGTCTTGTTAATTTTGCTCCGAGTTTTGCTTCTCCTTAATGAGCCATACCGATATGTATTGCAATACCGCCATGGCAAACAGCACAATTGGCATCCATACAGATTGCAGATCTTTAGCAAGTATAATGAGCAAGCAAATGGAAAGCACCCTTCCCGCATTTAGAAAAAGCTCCCGCATGACAACGGATTCTATTCGCAGCTGCCCTTTTAGAGGCAATGTCCCGATTAAGCGATAATAATAGGAAGTAAGCGTATTGACGGCAAGCGGATTGCATATCGAGAACAAAATCATAAATAAGGCAACCGACCAAAATTCCACTTGAATGAGCAGCAGCGATGAACCGATGGCTACTCCAGTTGTAGACAGGAGCACATATTTGCGTACTTGCTCCTTCTGTGCTTTTCTTGAAATCACATAACCCGTCGCTACCGTAAGCGAAGAGAAGAAAACACCCAAATAGCCTACCCAATCCTCACGCCCAACCGTCTGATACAGCATAATATTCGGCAGAAAGAGCATAATTCCCTGAAATAGACCTAATACAAAAAAGCTGTACAATGCCTTCAGCCAGCGACGATTCTTATGCATCACCAGGCCCATGAATTTTAAATAATAGGCTTTGTGATGTGATTTGATCATCGGAATGCGGAAGCTGACGATCGCTGCGATAAGGAACATAATGAAGGCAAGCGTGAAAATAATGATGTAACCCTGCAGCCCCTCGCTTCGCTGAATAATGAACCCCGCAAGCGCCGGCCCAGCGAGTCCGGATGCATTAAAGAAAATCATATTGATTGCAAGAAAACGTATGCGATTCGCTTCCGTTGAGACATCATATTGAATAACTAAATAACCAGTCCAGTAAAGCCCCGCGGCGATCCCATTAAAAATAGCAAACCATATGTAATACTGAGCCACATGCTCTTGTGCAATGACGACCATCAAATAGAAGATGGCAATCATGACGATACCCAGTCGATAAGTGACCATACGATCATGCCGCTTCGCAATCCAGCCACCTAATGCAAAGGCCGGAGGCGTTACGATGAAAACGATGATGTTATAAATTCCGTTTACTGTCAAATCCTGCGTTAACCGCCACAAATATAAATTGAGAAACAAACCCGACATCGATGCGCCAAACTGAAAGCAGCAATGAATGATTAAAGCCGTTATCGCTTCCTTGCTAAGTCTGCTCTCTGGCGGAAGCGGCGTACCTTTCATTACATTCCATTTACTCCAAAATCTCGACCCCGTCCGCATTTGCAGCATCCCCCGTTGCTTCTCAACTGAAAAGCGCTTTCTTTTCTATTTAGTTTATCACATGGCTATCATATACCCTCGACTCAATAAAGCGCTCACTCCTTCAAAATAGCCGTTATTCTTCCATATGGAGCAATCAAGTAACCGTATTCATTGTTTATATCCTTTGTTCGCATGATTAGACTTGCCGATCCGACTTGAAAATAGTAGACATAGCGATTAAACAGATCTAATTTGGTTAATTTTTACATGTGCTTCAAAAGCATGCTAATCGTACCTAATCGAGAATAGCCTCACCCCTCAAATCACAAAATACAACCATTACATTAAGAAGGGGGTGAACCGATCATGGCGAAGCAGCAAGGTCATGCAACCAAAAATACAACGACAAAAACTTCCGACAAAAAAGGCAATGCATCCGGCAATAACCACTAGTCCGCAAAACGAATTTATCAAAGCAAAAACGACCCATTACCGGCTTACTAAGCTCTGGTAATGGGTCGTTTTATGTTCACAATGAAGGTTATTTATCTTTTTTGTCGAATTATTTCATATACGATTGCAACTTATAACTAAAAAAAGTGGTGAACCAACTATGACTAATCATTCTTATACGGTAATCGATTTTGAAACGAGCGGCCTTGATCCGAAGAAGGATCGTGTAATTGAGATGGCTGCGATTCGCTGCGTGAACGGTGAAATAGCGAGTGAATTCAGTACTCTCGTACGTTACGATGGCAAGCTGTCTGCCAAAATAACAGAGCTGACCGGCATCACGGATGAGATGACCTCCTACGGCATGGACGAGGACACCGCATTCCGTATTTTGAACCGAATGATAGGCGATAACGTTTTGATTGCTCATAATGCTGCCTTCGACCTTGGTTTCCTGCACCATTCCTTGCTTCGCATTGCGGGCAGATCATTTTCGAACAGCTTCATCGATACGCTCACGATTAGCCGCGCGCGGCATGTTTATCCGCATACACTGAAAGACATGTCCGATCGTTATGGCATTCCGCTCATTGGCGGTCATCGTGCACTTAATGATGTTATCGCTTGTTGGGAAATTTTCCGCAAGATGGATGAAGAGCAATCGGTAGAGAGCTACCTCAATACACTAGGCTACCTCAAGAAATTTGGACCGCCTGCTTGGACGCCGCCAGGGACTAGACTTGAAGCTATGGAGCTGAAATACGCTCCGCGTTAAACCCGCTCCTTGCCCTTATCCGATTCGCCTGCATTTTTATTAGCGGCATCTCGGTCCTGCTGCATTTCCTCAACCGTCTTCACCTTCAAACGCGCTGCGCCTTTATAATCACGCGTAGGAAGCAAAGGTCCTTCCTCTAGGCGTTTCTTGGCTGCCGCGATCGAATCTGTATACTGCGGCAGCCACTGCTCCTGCGCCACAAGCATCTCATCGACCATCTGCCAAATTTCCTTCGGATTGCAAACCGCGCCAACTAGCGGGTCCATCATAAAAGCCTGTCTGAGCAGGTTAATGTCGCCATTTATGGCTGCCTCTACAGCAAGACGCTGCACAGAGATGCTTACATTGCACACCGCAGCGGCACCGAGCGGCAGATCCCCCACGATTGGCATTGAGATGCCGTTGCGATCAACATAACCTGGCGCTTCAATGATGGCATCGTTAGGCAGGTTAGCTATGACCCCTTTGTTTTCCACATTAAAGTGACCTCGGTAGATTCGTCCTGTTTCGAGTCCTTCAATGATGTATGAACCGTGCTCATGACTGCGCAGCTCCGACTTGAATTCATTTGCAGGGTCCTTCATCCAGTTTGGAAAATCTGTCTCGAACCAATTGCGTCCCTCCGTGCATACACGAAGATACCCGCCCGTTTCTCCGTTAATCCATGAGCTCAAATCAATCCAATCGTTAATTTCTTCAGGCCGCTTCCGATACCAAGGGACGTACTCGCTCAAATGTCCGTTAGACTCTGTACTGTAATACCCGAAGCGGCGCAGCATATCAATGCGTACCTTCTCCGTACGGCTGAAATCTGGATGTTTCTCAAATGCTTCGAGCAGCTTGCCGGTTAGATCCTCACCGTTATGCTTAATTTGGATGTACCAGGTTTGATGGTTGATACCTGCGCAAATAATGTCTACTTCCTCTTGCTTCAGTCCAAAAGCTTCGGCTATTTGCCAGTGTCCGCCTTGCACACCATGGCATAGACCAATCGTCCGGACACCGCCATACTTGTTGCATGCCCAAGTCATCATCGCCATCGGGTTAGCATAGTTGAGCAGAAGCACATCCTTTGCAGCAACCTCGCGGATATCTCGGCAAATGTTCATCATCTCAGCGATGCCCCGCTGTCCATACATAATGCCGCCAGCACAGAGCGTATCGCCAACGCATTGGTCAACGCCGTATTTGAGCGGAATATCAACATCGGTTGCGAAAGCCTCAAGTCCACCGACACGAATAGTGCAAATGACGTATTTCGCTTCCTTCAAGGCTTCGCGCCGATCTGTTGTTGATTGAATGGAGATCGACAGGCCGTTCTCATGAATATCACGCTGACAAAGCGCAGTCACCATCTCCAGGTTATGTGCATTAATATCTGTAAATGCGACTTCAATGTTTTGAAACTCCTGTACGGCGAGCAAATCCCGCAGCAGTCCACGCGTGAATCCAATCGAGCCTGCGCCTATAAATGCAATTTTAAAAGTAGACATGCCAATCAGCCTCCGATTATCGTCTAAATAGAGTTTGTTTAATCTCCTCTACATTTTAGCAACGATAAAACGGAAGCGTTATCAATATTGTGACCAACTGCCATTCATAGTGTCAGAAATCGTCACTTTGGATTAATCATTGCGCTGCCAGCGGAAGTCCAATGTTTGCGTATCGACCGAGTGACGGTAAGCAATTGGCGTCTGCTTAGTATATTTTTTGAACATCGCATGAAAGTATTGC
This sequence comes from Paenibacillus sp. TAF43_2, assembly GCF_052113545.1. Lineage (NCBI taxonomy): Bacteria > Bacillati > Bacillota > Bacilli > Caryophanales > Paenibacillaceae > Paenibacillus > Paenibacillus sp. TAF43_2. The sequence goes on along the minus strand of NZ_JBFRDK010000009.1, from coordinate 62,573 downwards.
CTGCTCCCCACACCAACATAATCACAAATATCCGCTATTGCAATATCCGTCTCACGGAGCAGCATTTTTGCTTTCTCCATTCGCAGCTCCGTTAAATAACCTGTTAGCGTTTGGCCTATCTGCGCGCGAAATACGCGGTGCAAATAACCTGGATGCAAGCTTACAGCTGCAGCAATATCCTTTACTTGAATATCTCTATCATAGTTATGATGCATATATTCAATCGATTGCTTCACATAAGCTTCAATCGGATTAGCCCCTTTTACGCCAGCTTCCTTATGAAGCCGCGCTATCGCCAAGATCAGTTGAGCAAACAACAGCTCTGCCTTCATATTGACGCTCCTGCCTCGGCTGTCCAGCTCAAGCACTAGGCTCTTTAGCACCTGATACACTTCATTCGGATCACGCAAAAACAAATAAGAGGACGGCTCTGTGATCAGTCTGTCCACAAATTCGTCCTCCAACGCTAGCTGCCGTATAGAGGGAAACGCCGATGGGCGTTCCCTAAAATCAAATTCAACATTTAGCATCCGGCAGGGCCCGCGCTCGTCCACGGTAAGTCGGTGCGGAACATTCGCATCAAGAATAATGAAATCACCCTTTTTGAGCGTCATTTCACATGCTTGACTCGTTGCCTCTGCCTCCAGCTCTATTCCGCAAGCTCCGGAAATGACATACATAATTTCGATTGCATCATGCGTGTGGAAGGCCATCTCGTAATCAGACCATTGCTTAAAATAATAAGCAAACACATGCGGATAAAAATCTCCATTCAGCCATTCTCGCTTAAACAACGTCCCACTCACGTGAAGCCCCCCTTACTTAAAGACAAGTATGGTTACGCGGATGCAAGCTTAACGACGGCAAGAAGCGCCGTTTCAATCTCACGCTCGATTGCTTTCGCTACAACATCTGTATGCGGATCATATTCGCCCGCCAAATCAGAATCTGCGTAACCGTCCAGTGCGAGAATCGCTCCCGCGCGTGCACCGCGCATTGTTGCGATAACGAACAAAGCAGCAATTTCCATTTCAACAGCTAGTGCGCCTGCTTGTTTGTACTGGCGATGCGGAATATCTACAACTCCTGAGAAAAAGACATCAAGCGTTACCGTTATGCCTTTCTTAACAATGCCTTCGCTCTCAAGCGCAGACGCATACAACGCTTCAGTAACCGCGCTGTCTGCAACAGCCGGGAATCCTGCCGGCACCAGCTGATGCGTAAGCCCTTCCGCTCTAACGGCCGCTGTGCTGACGATGAGGCTTCCTGCAGGGTGATCTGCTGAATAAGATCCTGCTGTACCGACACGAATAAGTGTCTTAACGCCTCCGCGGATAAGCTCCTCGAAGCATACCGCTGCTCCTGGCGAACCTACGCCGTGGCTTACCACGGCTAGCCTTACTCCTTGATATTCACCAACAAATGTCCGATATTCGCGAGCGAATGCAAGCTCTTTTACATTGTCGAGCTTCTGTGAAATCGTCTCCGCGCGGCGTGGATCACCGCATACGATAGCGTAATCCGGCAAATCTTCTGGGTTAACTTGTAGTATAGGCAGCATCTGATTAATCAAACTCCTTCGTTATCCATTCGTCTTCCGGCATCGAATTTTCTTCGCTCGTGAAGCGTTGTTCTTTAAATGGATCGGCATAGTTGTGGAAGCCGTTGCGCTCCCAGAAGCCTTCGCGATCCTCTTTCATAAACTCGATGCCTCTAATCCATTTTGCGCTTTTCCAAAAATACAAATGAGGTACGAGCATCCGCATCGGCCAGCCATGCTTGTCAGTCAGCGGCTCACCGTCAAATCGATGCGCAAGCAGCACATTGTCGTGCAATAAATCCTCAAGCGGCACATTCGTGTCATAGTCCTCATCCGCATGAAACATAACATATTTGGCATCTGGCTTAACGCCCAGCAAAGGCAGCAAGTCCTTGAACTTAATGCCTTCCCATTCTGTGTCCAGCTTCGACCAGCGCGTTACACAATGAATGTCGCACTTCGTTTGGGTTTGAGGCATAGCAAGCAGCTCTTCGAAGCTGAACGTACGCTCCTCCTCTACCTCGCCGAATACTCGCAGCGACCAGGTGTTGATGTCATAGGAAGGAACCTCTCCCTCATGCAAAATCGGAAATCGCTCGGTCATCGTTTGACCAGGCGGAATCCGATGAGCGATCTCAGGAGCAAGCACCGTCTGTTTAATGCTATTCACTTTTTTGAGACGTTCTGCTTTTTTATGCATCTCGTATACCTCCAAATTCCATTCCTTGCTGATTCATTTCAAGCTATAAAGCATCTCTGCTCTACCTGGAGCTCTCATTCGACTTGCGAGCTTCCTGCATATAACCTTTATCTTTAAAGAACAACATAGCGAGAATCGTAACGATATAAGGCAGCATCATCGTAAAATGAGTTGGCAGCGCGAAGCCCTGCAGCCTGATGCTGAGTGCATCCATAAATCCGAACAGCAAGCTTGATGCCGCAACACCGATTGGATTGGATTGGCCTAACATCGTTGCAACGAGCGCAATGAAACCTCTACCGGAAGTCATTCCCTCTGTAAACATAGTAACATTGCCGAGCGACAGCTGCGCGCCTGCTAACCCGCACAGAGCGCCGCAGAGCAGCACTGCTCCATATTGAATGCGAGTTACCTTGATGCCTAAGCTTTTGGCTGCTGTTGGATTCTCTCCAGCTGCCAGCAAGCGAAAGCCCGTAACCGTTTTGAACAAAAACAGCTGCAGCACAATAACGAGAATGATGGACAAGTATACCAGCGGGGAATGCCCGGATAAAACTTCTCCGAACCATGGAATATCCTTTAACAATGGAATATCCCATTTAGGCAGCCCAATCATATCCTTATTGTAGTATGCGCCTTTCACATCAAAGATCGCACGCAGTGAGAATGTCGTCAGTCCAAGCGCCAGAAAGTTAAGCGCAATACCAACAACGATAACATTCGCTTTCAGATGAATACTCATAAAACCGAAGAGTACTGAAAATAAAACTGAACATACTACCGCAAACAATACGGCTGCGAACACATTTCCTGTGAAGTGGTTGCCTACAATCCCAGAAAATGCACCGATCAATACTAAACCTTCAAGGCCTACATTAAACAAACCAACACGCGCGCATATTGCGCCGCCGAGTGCCGCAAGCAGAATTGGTGTAACCATACGAAGCGTCGAGGCATACAGCGAGACATCTAATAAAAAATCCATACTTATGACCTCGCCTTCCTGCGTTTAATGAACGAATATGTGAACTTAGCAGAAACGAACAAAATGAGCACCGCTTGAATAATGCTGGATACCTCCAGCGGAACATCTGTATTCCGCTCCATGCCCATACCGCCGGTCTGCAGTGCAGCAAGCAAAATCGCTGCTACAGCCGTTCCGAGCGGATGCGATCCGGCAAGCAATGTGGCCATAATGCCCGACCATGCGTAACCTGGCGAAGTCAAAGCGCCATCCAAATAGCGGTACTGCGTGCCGAGCACTTCAACGGAGCCAGCTAGTCCAGCAAAACCTCCGCTGACGAACATGCTGATAAGCATCATTTTTCCACGCTGCACGCCGCCATAGCTTGCAAACAACGGATTGCCGCCAAGCATTCTAATTTCATAACCCTTAACAGTATAGCGCATGAACAAGAACAGCAATATTGCTCCGACTACAGCAATAATAAATCCGCCATGAAGGCTCATTCCTTTAAACAGCTTCGGCAGCCATACGCTTTGATCAAGCATAACCGTCTGCGCCATTGCAGCAGAACCTGTACGATCCTTGAGCGGATACGATACAATATACCCTGCAAACAACGTTGCAATATAATTGAGCAATAATGTGGTAATGAGCAGATTCATTCGAAATCTAGCATCGAGCCAGCCTGCGAAAGCCGACCATATTCCCCCGGAAATAATTCCAGCTATAATAGCAGCTACGAGCTTAAACCAACCTGGCCCTGGCAAATAGATTGCCGTTACCGCTGCGCTTAGAGCGCCTAATACCATTTGGCCTTCTGAGCCCATATTAAAAAATCCAGCACGGAATGCCAGTGCCACCCCTAGGCCAATAAGGATAATAGGCGTAGCTCTACTGAGCGTATTCGTAAAAAAATAAAAGCTGCCGAAGGCGCCCTTCCACATTTCCGCGTATGTCTCCATTACGGAGCCTCCGACGATCACAATGGCAATCGCACCCGCTGCTAAACCAATGATAACAGCCAAAAGCGGCTGTAACAGCGAACGTCCGAATTGTACCAGCTTATCCAACCGCTTTTCCTCCCGCCATTAACAAACTAATTTGCTCTTCTGTAGCTTTGTCAGCATCCAGTTCCCCTACGATCTTACCTTCATACATGACCAACACACGGTCAGATAGCTTCAAAATTTCAGTCAGCTCTGATGAAACAAGCAATATTGCTCCGCCTTCATCCCGCTTCTTTAGAAGCTCGCCATGTATAATTTCCATAGCGCCGACATCAACGCCGCGCGTTGGCTCCGCAGCGATAAGAAACGGCGTCTTCTGCGCAAGTTCCCGTGCAACGATAAGCTTCTGTAGGTTTCCGCCGGATAAATACTGAGCTTTTGTAGATAAAGAGCCCGTTTTTATCCCAAAGCGTGTCACCCACTCGCCTACCATCTGACGAATGCTTGTCCCATTCAATACACCAAGCTTTTGATGCTTGTCAGCATGTCCCATCAAGCCATTCTCGGTAACGGTCGCATCCTTCGCAACGCCCCACTGGTAACGGTCCTCAGGAATATGAGCAAGCCCGCTTTCACGAATATCGCCAACTGGCGCACCGGTCATATCTTTACCCAGCAGCTTGATTGTGCCGGCTCCGGGTTTCATTAAACCGGATATCGTCTGCAATAGCTCGGATTGACCATTGCCAGAAATACCCGCGATTCCCACAATTTCGCCACCGTTAACATGAAGGCTAATATCGCTAAGCAGCGGCTTCGCTTTGACACCTGGAATAGATACATTCGATACCTCAAGAACAGGCTTGCCTCTGCTCACCTTATTCCGTGATATATGTACTAAATCCCGGCCTACCATAAGCCGTGACAAATGTTCCGCATTCGTGTCTTTCGCTTCGACTGCTCCCGTAACCTTGCCATCTCGAAGGACGGTAACACGGTCAGCAACTTCCATAATTTCTTGCAGCTTATGACTAATAAGAATAAAGCTTTTGCCCTGCGCCGCTAATCCTTTAATTGCAATGAGCAGCTCTTTCACTTCGAGCGGCGTCAAGACGCCAGTTGGCTCATCCAAAATAATAACTTCTGCGCCCTGATAGAGCACCTTCAATATTTCAACGCGCTGCTGCATGCCGAGCGAGCAATCTGCAACTTTCTTCCATGGGTCTACCGGCATGCCATAAAGCTTGCCGATTCTTTCCACCTCTGTGGCAGCTGCCTTGCGGTCAAAGCCTACCCCTTTGGAGGGCTCGCGCCCAATGACGATATTTTCGGCTATCGTAAACGTCGGGAATAACATGAAATGCTGATGAACCATTCCAATCTTATGCTTAATCGCATCAGCAGGGTTCCCGAACGAAACCGGCTTTCCGTCAATGCGAATTTCACCGCTAGTCGGACTTTCCATCCCGTACAGAATACGCATTAACGTCGTTTTCCCTGCACCGTTTTCACCTACTAAGGCATGAATTTCTCCTTTTTGCAGCGAAAACTGAACATTGCTATTTGCGGTTACGCTCCCATATGACTTCGTAATGCTGTCCATTTGCAGCAACATACAAAAGCTCTCCCCTTTCAATCCCGATATAAACAAAAAAACCGCTCCCTCGATTACAGAGGAAGCTTCTAGGCAACAAGCAAACCGGCTGCATGGGTAGCAGCCGGCGTGTTGTTCTATTGAGCTAGCGGATTAACTACTACGATTTTACCAGATTTAATGTCTTCTGCGATAGCTTTTACTTTATCGACATTTTCTTGGCCGATAAACGGGCTAAGCGTCGATTTGCTGTCTCTTGTTACGAAAGTCAAGCCTACGCCGTCTTCTTTCAAGCCGTAGTCTGCAACGCCGAATGCAAAGCTGCCTTCAACGAAGCTTTTCACTGTTTCGTAAGCAACTGCATCCGTACCTTTCAATTGTGAAAGCACGATATGCTCTGGATCTTCATCCGTACGGTCTGTATCTTGACCTGAAGTGAAGAAGCCTTTTTCTTTCGCTGCATCAAACACACCATTGTMGCCAACTGCTGCCATACCTGCGATAAAGTCAGCGCCTTTGGACTGTTGAAGAAGCGCAAGCTCTTTACCTTTAACTGGATCTGTAAAGCTGCCTACATAGTTGATAAGGAATTGTGCATCTGGGTTTGTGCTCTTCAGGCCTTGTTCAAAGCCTGATGTATATTTGCTAAGAAGTGGTGCATCCATTGCAACGACTGCACCCACAATATTTGTTTTAGTTGCAAGACCTGCAAGTGCTCCCATCAAGTAAGAAGCTTCATGCTCGCGGAAGTTAACGCTGCGAACGTTTGGAAGATCAACTACAGTATCGATAATTGCAAAAGACTTGTCCGGATTTTCAGCAGCCACCTTCTTAAGTGCATCTTCTGCTTGGAATGTTGCTGTAATAATCAAGTCGTAATCTTCTGCTACAGTTGCACGAAGATTTTGTTCAAAACCCGCTGGGTCAGTGGACTCAATTGTTTTCACTTCAGCGCCGAATTCGGAGCCTGCTTTTTTGAAGCCTTCATCCATCAATACAAAAAACTTGTTAACGCCAATTTTTTCGGGCAATACAAGAGCGATTTTTTTCTTGTCCGCTTTGTCGCCTGCACCGTTATTCGCTGCGTTTCCTGGTTCATTTTTGTTGGATCCGCAAGCTGCAACAATCGCAACCATTAGAAACAACGATACCGCCAAAGCAAAAACCTTTTTCATCGTAATCTCCCCTAAACAATTGAATGTATTAATTCCTTTTAATCCTAGTTGTTTTATCGGATTTTGTCAATCTTTTTCGATTCGACAAATTTCTAGTTTATTCTACACTAAATTCATCCACAATAATAATGAAATATGAAATTAGTCACGAATTTGTAACATCCGTCTCCATATTATGACTCATTTGCTCAAACATCCGCACACCTTGCTCCATATCAGCGATCGACATGCCATCGAACAGCTTAAGCATAAGCTTTGAGCGTATCGTCTCAATTAATTGAATGATTTCCATACCCTCATCTGTAATTTCGAGCATCACGACACGCCGATCCTTCTCGCCTCGTTCGCGCTTGACATACCCGAGCTCTATCAAACGATCAGCAATTCCAGTAACTCCACCACTAGTGATAAGCAGCTGCTCAGCCAAAGCTGATGCTTTCTGTGGCCCCGATTTCCCTAAAATAATTAACATTTTCCCATGGGTCATGCCTAAGCCATGCACATTATAGGTGTGCCATTCGGTGTTTATTTGTCTTCTCACTTGACGAAATGATTCGTCCAGCCGCCTCATTAACTCTTGTCTCTCCATATCTGAAGCTTCCAATTGATCACCAACCTATCTACTTTCTTTAGTCCATCCTGTTGTTCATATTATACCTTCCCTTTCTTTGTTTAACTAACGTTCTGCACGAAATAAATATGAAACCTTTTTGATTTAGCACAAAAAGACCAACCGAAGGTTGCAGGTTGACCTTTTTGTCTGAAAAAATATAAAACTGCTTAATTTATCCTTGCAAAAATCGCAGCGGCGGCTTGCCAAGCAGTCCCATTCGCGCAGTCTGCCACAGCTCTTGCATTAATTGCTGCAGCGGCCATGCTGCCGTTGAGGCTGCGGACACCGCAACACCGTATCGATAGGTCATAGACGCCCCGCCAATTACTTTATGAGCCTCGGGAGCTTCGAAGCTGTCCAGTTTCTCCTGAAGCTGCTCCAGATGGCTTCTGTTGACACGATCACTGAACATATAAAAGGTTGCCCAGTGCGTCATCTCGTCCCAGCTGCCAGGCGCAGTTATAACTTGACTGCCTGGCACTACTCGCTGACGCTGCGAGAAGATAAGCTCTTCACCATAATGAACGGTTAATGAATTGCTGTATGAGCGATAGTCGAAGCGTTCGCCGCGAAGCGTGCGGCCTGGACAAAGGACGTCGGCTTGCAGCCAAGCGGACCCTTTTTGCAGTCGAACCTGAGTATCGTTTCGAAAGGCCGCTTCCTTATATAGCATAATGGGCTCCGGCATATGCTCGACGACTGCATCTGTCTCTAGTTCGAACAATTGCTGCATCGAAGAGTCACTGTTAGGTAAACTAGGATGCACCTTCGTATACGATTGATTCGTAATCATGACATGAGAATGCTGCTCGGCTGTCCATTCCAGCTCATACCGGTCACCGCTAAGCAGGCCAGGTGAAACATCCATTACGATTACGCCCAGCTGACCAGCCAGTGGAAAAGCTTTGGCAATCTTTATCGGAGCAGTATGATATTTATTGCCGATTAACGTTTGACCGAGGCGGCTGGCAAACGTTGCACGCAGTACGGATGTCCTGACCTCTCCCACTGCATTATCCTCGTGCCGAATGGCTGCAGCCTCTGCACTGCTTTGCTCACGCCTCATTAGGAAGCTGTGTGCCGCTTGTCATCAGGTATGCTCGTAAGCTGAATCACATGCGAGTGTTCCGTTCCGCGCGCATGTGCTACCTCATGTGTAAGCCAATTCACAATCTCATCCACGCCATCGCCGCCAAACAAATTAGAGAAAACGAAAGGTCGCTCCCCGCGCATCTTAATTGTGTCAGCTTCCATAACTGCGAGACTCGCTCCTACATACGGCGCAAGATCGATTTTGTTAATGACAAGCAGGTCCGAGCGCATAATGCCAGGTCCGCCTTTGCGTGGAATCTTCTCGCCTTGGGCGACATCGATAATATAAATAAAACGATCGACAAGCTCAGGACTGAACGCCGCAGCAAGATTATCTCCGCCGCTCTCAATGAAAATAAGATCCAGATGGTCAAAGCGCCGCTCCAGCTCCTCGATCGCTTCAAAATTCATCGATGCATCCTCTCGAATGGCTGTATGCGGGCACCCGCCAGTTTCAACACCGATAATACGTTCTTCCGGCAGCACACCCGTATTGAACAAAATACGAGCATCCTCCTTCGTGTAAATATCGTTCGTAATGACAGCGAGGCTGTATTTGGTATGAAGCTCACGCGTTAATCGTTCTACAAGCGCTGTTTTTCCTGAACCTACTGGTCCCCCGATACCGATTCGGATCGGCCTTGAGCTGTCTATTGCCGGGCTTTCCCATTCCTGATGCGTATGTCCTTGTCCTTGGCACATTTTTCATTCCTCCATTAATTTATAATTAAGACATAAATAATCGCGAATATAACCTCTCGTGGCGCATCATCGCCATCTCCGCCATCGGCATATTAGAATAGGCTTGTTCCGGCTCCATCGCACGCACGATTTTCAAGGCGTCTGCTGTTAGCGGTATAAGCCTTGCGAGCAACGATTGACCCTCCGTCTGTCCCATCGACATCAGCCGCAGAGCGCTGTTGACGCAAGTTACGATGCAAGTATACAAATAGCCTTGGATCGCTTTCTCCTCCGATATGCCAAGCACCCAGCAGGCATAGCCGTGCGAGAGAGGATGGGAAGCAAAACAATTCCCTGCCTTCATTGCTTCCAGTAAAGGCGACCAATCCAGCTGCGGATGTATAGCTGCTGCAAGCTGAAGCAGCCGACGCCCCATTTTCTCTACGCCGCTGCGTGTTTCTGATGCGACCCTTTGCAAATGAACAATCCGCTCAATCGCCCACACCTTCTCCCAATTCCCTTTTGGCGCATCCCTATATACGGCCTTGATCACCATCGCATCCGAGCTTGCCCAGCTTTGCAAAAGCATGGCTGAGGCATAATCATAGAGCTGAGCTGAACGATTCATACGGCCATCTTGAACCATGGTCTCAAGACCGAACGAATGCGAGAAGCCGCCGATCGGCAGTGCTGAATCGAGCAGCTGCTGCATAGCCAGCCATTTCATATCATCATTCAATTTTTCGCTCGCCCTCCTGTCCTCCATGGCCGCAGCGCGCAGCTAAAATAAGAAATAACGCTGCGCCATCGGCAGCACCTCAGCTGGCTCGCAGGTCATATGCTCGCCATCTACCAGAACATGATAGGTTTCCGCGTCCACCTCAAGCTTAGGCGTTGCATCATTGTGGATCATATCCTTCTTCGTTACGCTGCGGCAGCCTTTTACAGGTTCAATACGCTTCTGCAGTCCGAGCTCCTTCGCAACCCCGAGGTCATAGGCTGCCTGAGATACAAAAGTAATCGAGCTGCTGAACACCAGCTTCCCGAAGGAAGCGAACATTGGCCGACCGAACACAGGCTGCGGTGTTGGGATTGAAGCGTTTGGATCACCCATCTGCGCAAATGCGATGCTCCCGCCCTTCAGCACAAGATCCGGCTTGACGCCAAAAAACATCGGATTCCAAATGACAAGATCGGCGAATTTGCCCGCTTCCAGCGAGCCTACCAGATGAGAGACACCATGCGTGATCGCAGGATTAATCGTATATTTGGCAATGTAGCGCTTAATACGGAAGTTATCATGCTGTTCATTGTCCGGAAGGAGCGGTCCTCGCTGCTTTTTCATCTTGTCTGCCGTTTGCCATGTGCGGATAATAACTTCTCCTACGCGCCCCATCGCTTGTGAATCGGAGCTAATCATGCTGAATACGCCCATATCATGCAATATATCTTCCGCTGCAATCGTCTCCGGCCTAATCCGAGAATCAGCAAATGCAACGTCCTCAGGAATGCTGCTGTCCAAATGGTGGCAAACCATCAGCATATCCAAATGTTCTTCTATCGTATTAATTGTAAAAGGACGAGTAGGGTTCGTGGATGACGGTAAAACATTCATCTCGCCTGCCGCGATAATGATGTCTGGGGCATGACCGCCGCCCGCGCCCTCGGTATGATACGTATGAATCGTTCTTCCGCCAATGGCCGCAAGCGTATCCTCAACAAAGCCTGCCTCATTCAGCGTATCGCTGTGGATAGCAACTTGAATGTCGTACTGATCTGCGGCTTGCAAGCAAGCGTTAATTGCTGCTGGTGTTGTTCCCCAGTCCTCATGCAGCTTAAGCCCAATGGCTCCCGCTTCAATTTGCTCAATGAGCGGAGCGGTGAACGAAGCATTGCCTTTACCCGTAAAGCCGATATTCATCGGAAAATGTTCGGCTGCCTCCAGCATGCGCCGCATATGCCACGCGCCAGGTGTAACCGTCGTTGCATTGGTTCCTGTTGCCGGACCTGTTCCGCCGCCGATCATCGTCGTGACGCCTGAGGAAAGCGCCGTTTCAATTTGCTGCGGACAAATAAAGTGAATATGCGAGTCAATGGCTCCTGCTGTTACAATCTTTCCTTCACCAGCAATAACCTCGGTACTTGCGCCAACAATCATATTCGGGTGCACGCCGTCCATAATGTCTGGATTTCCGGCTTTGCCGATACCAACGATAAATCCATCCTTTAAGCCGATATCCGCTTTCACAATGCCGGAATGATCGATAATAACGGCATTCGTAATCAATGTATCCAGCACACCCTCATCACGCAGCGCGCCGCTCGACTGCCCCATGCCATCGCGTATAACCTTGCCGCCGCCGAACTTGCATTCGTCGCCATACACCGTGTAATCATGTTCAATCTGTGCCCATAGCTCCGTATCTGCCAGCCGAATGGCATCACCCGTTGTAGGGCCAAACATGGCCGCATAGCTGCGTCGATCCATCTTAGTCATTTACCTTCGCCCTCCCAAGCCGCAAGCCGTTCGCGAACAACATCTGGCATCCTGCCGTTCTCCGCTTTCCCTTGGCTGAGACCATTAAGTCCATAAGATAGCTTTGTACCACCCAGCTCAACGACGGTTATAGGCTTCTCCTCACCGGGCTCGAAACGAACCGCTGTCCCTGCTGCGATGTGAAGACGCATCCCGAAAGCTGCCTCGCGATCAAACCTCAATGCACGATTCACTTCAAAAAAATGAAAATGAGAGCCTACCTGAACCGGTCTGTCTCCAGTATTTACTACAATTAACTGCTTCGTCATTCGCCTTGCATTCAATTCAATTTCACCGTCAGCCGTTCGATATTGTCCAGGTATCACAGGCCATTCTCTCCTCCCCTATAAAGCTGATCGTTCACATGCCACTTTCTATATCAAATGAAATGATGCCCAGAGCCGTTTTACTTATCGTTTTCAAGTTATCGGGTCGTGAATGGTAACAAGCTTCGTTCCGTCTGGGAAAGTCGCTTCCACCTGAACCTCGTGAATCATTTGCGGAATGCCAGTCATGACTTGATCTGCATTCAAAATTTTTGTTCCAAATGCCATTAGCTGTGCAACGGTCATTCCATCACGAGCGCCTTCCATAATTTCAGAGGTGATTAACGCTATGCTTTCAGGATAATTAAGCTTCAAGCCGCGATTCATTCGTCGTCTTGCCAAATCTGCAGCGATCGTAATGAGCAGCTTTTCTTTTTCACGTTCGGTCAATTGCATATACTCACCTCTTTATCTGTATTAGTTTTATTATAAACAGCAAATACGGGTTCGTAAATCATTTAATGTTAGTTTTTATGACATAAAAACAAAAAGTCCAGAAAAAGCGACTCGCGCTCGTTCTAGACTTAACATGACAATAACACAATTATTTCAATGAGAATAATCGACTTTTTTCAGCAACATTCGAGAAAAACAGATTTACCTCTACCTAGTTCATCCTACTTTAAAGCCTAGTTTGCTTTGAACATGCCCCATCACGCTCTCCAAGCCGCTTAATTGAAAACCGTATTCAAACAGCTTCCCTGTTTCCGTGAATCGCTGCTCTGGCGTCTTCGCCCCCATAATGACGGATACAAGCCGTTTGCCATCCTGCTTTGCAGTACCTGTAAAGCAATAGCCAGCCTGCACGGTATAACCTGTTTTCAATCCGTCATTGCCCGGAAATGCATACGGCATGCCGCTTAGCATCATGTTTGTCGTCTTCAATCTTTGCGAGGTGCTCGCAAGCTTCACGCTATTGCGGCTGGAAACATCGACTACCTCAGGATACTTCTTCAGTAAATAGGCAGCTAGTGTTGCTGTATCCTTAGCTGACATCATAGTATCCCTTTCCGAAGAAGCAGCTTCGAACGGAAGCAGATCCTCATGGCTAAGCCCCGTTGCATTCGCAAAGACGGTTTGATTGGACAAGTCCAGCTTAGCAGCCCGATTGTTCATTAATTGAACAAATGCAGCCTCACTGCCGCTAACATGCTCTGCAAGGGCTACTGCCGCATCGTTCGCGGAATGAATCGCCATCGCTTCAAAAAGCTCTCTAACCGTATAGGTCTCCCCTGCCGCAAAGCCTATTTGGGAACCTGGCACCTCTGCAGCATAAGCGCTGGTTTTCACTTGTTCTTTCCAATCAAGCGTACCTTCACTTGTGAGATCTAATAGGATAAGCTCTGTCATCAGCTTCGACATGCTTGCAGGCGGCAGCGCTTCATTTGCATTTTTTTCGTAGAGCACTTCCCCTGTATTGAGATCTATTAAAATCGCTGAGCTAGAATCCAATTGCAAATCAGCTTTAGATGGGCTGCCTTTTAATGAAATGACGTAAAAGACACTGACGATCACTCCAATTGCGGTTAGAAGCCACAAGATTGTACCTCCACGTTTTCTTCCATACGTTTCTTGCTGCATAAAAAACGATCCCCTTTCACTGTCTCTTCTATACAACCAAGTATAGGAGAGTCAGTTTAAGGAGACCGTAAACAAACCATAAGAAACCCTTAATTATTAATTAATAATCGGCAATGTTATACGGAATGCCGTTTGCTCCGAATCACTCGTCACCGAAATCGTACCTTCATGCTTTTCAACGATGCCTTTGACAATGGCAAGCCCTAAGCCGGAACCGCCTGACCACTGTGTTCTTGATTTGTCTACGCGATAAAATCGTTCAAAAATATGAGGAATGTCCATCATTGGAATCGGTTCACCAAAATTAATAACCTCGATAACGGCTGCACTGCCCTCCAACTGAACCGTCACAACGACCTGTTTGCCGTCTCTGCCGTAATTCATGGCATTCACTATCAAGTTCTCGAATACACGCACAAGCTTGGCTGCATCTCCCTTGATCATGACTGACGTTTTATCTGTCACCAGCTTGCTCTGCATTCCCGCTTCCTCCAGCGGCAATCGAAACTGCACAAGCAGCTGTCCGAGCATTTCGATTAAATTAAAATTCGTTACTTTAAGCGCAGTCGTATCATGCCTCATTCTCGTATATTCAAAAAGATCATTAATGAGGACATTCAGTCGCATCGATTTTTCATAAGCGATTTGAACATAGTGGCGCAGCTCTACCTCGTCTCGATAACGATCCTGCTCAATCAATCCCAAATAGCCAAGCACTGATGTTAAAGGTGTACGCAAATCATGGGAAACGTTCGTAATCAATTCGTTTTTGGTTTGCTCTGCCTTCCGCTCTTCCACGAGCGCATGATGGAGCCTTCCTGCCAAGCTGTTCATATTGGCTGCCATAGGACCAAATATATTTCTTTTCCGCACTTCGATTTTGTAATCCATATCATAGGTACCGTCAGCAATGCCGCGAACCGTCTTATTCATTTGACCGAGATAATGAAATAAGCTCCACTGGAGAATGATGTAGTAAAAAACAGACATTACAATCCCCGCAGCACCATACACAAGCCGTCGATCAAACCTATCAATGAATTGATACAAAACTCTCATTGGCCTTACATTATCGATAAGCCACATTCCGAACCCTAATAGGATATACAGTGAAAAGGCCGCTAGCACGGCGCTTATCGCGATATTCAGCAACGAACGGAAGACAAGCTTTAATGCAATGTTATCCTTCAATTTTATAGCCAACCCCCCAGACCGTGATGATCATCTTATCACCAAGCTCCTTCTCCAGCTTATCTCTGAGCTTGCTGATATGGACCATTACCGTATTGTTGGAATCAAAATATTTTTCTTTCCACACCTGCTGGAAAATATCCTCCGCACTAAACACGCGGCCAGGCTGGCCAGCGAGCAAATGCAAAATGCCGAACTCAGTAGAAGTCAGATGAAGCGGATTGCCGTCTATTTCAGCCGTATGGCTCAGCTTATCGATCCGCAGCGGTCCAAGGCGAAGCTCCTTATCTTGCCGCGCCCCATTATTCGCACTTGCTTGACCGCTGTACTGATAGGATCTTCTCAGTAAAGAGCGTACTCTAGCGACAAGCTCAAGCGGATTAAACGGCTTGATCATATAATCGTCCGCACCGGTCATCAGCCCCATAATTTTATCCATATCCTCTGCTTTTGCACTGAGCATTAGAATGGGGACCGATTGATCGCGCCTGAGCCGCCTCGTAGCTTCCAGCCCGTCCATATTCGGCATCATGATGTCTAAGATGACTAAGTCAAACGGATCTCGCGCATAAGCAAGCAGCGCCTGCTCCCCGTCATACGCCTTTTCGGTAATAAACCCTTCATTTTTCAAATAGATCTCTATAAGATCGGCAATTTCCCGCTCATCATCAACAATTAATACTCTTCTTTCCAATTTCAAGCGCCTCCTTATTCATCTTCAAATTATTCTCATCGTTACCAATGAGCATACTATACATGATTAACCTGCATGATGTCCTATTGTTTCACGGAATATCACAATGTTTAAGCCATTTTTAATGTTTTTTTAACATTTCTTTGCGAAACGCCTTTCGGCTGACGTTATAGCCAACGCCCGTCCGTTGTGATAAAATCGAGAGTATTGATATTTTAATAAGCATATAGGGGGAACTTACATGGCGGCCAAAAGAATGCGTTCAGACATGATCAAAAAAGGATTCGACCGCGCACCGCATCGCAGCTTGCTTCGCGCCGCAGGCGTAAAAGAGGAAGATTTCGACAAGCCGTTTATCGCGGTTTGCAACTCGTATATTGATATTATTCCTGGTCACGTTCATCTACAGGAGTTCGGCAAGCTCGTTAAAGAAGCGATCCGTGAAGCTGGCGGCGTTCCTTTCGAATTTAACACAATCGGCGTTGATGATGGGATTGCAATGGGTCACATCGGTATGCGTTATTCACTTGCCAGCCGTGAAATTATTGCCGATTCCATTGAAACAGTCGTAAATGCTCACTGGTTTGACGGTATGGTTTGTATTCCGAACTGTGACAAAATTACACCGGGCATGATCATGGGCGCACTTCGCGTCAATATCCCGACTATGCTTGTAAGCGGCGGACCTATGAAAGCCGGTAAAACATCCGATGGTCGTTCAATTTCACTCTCCAGCGTATTTGAAGGCGTAGGCGCTCACCAAGCTGGTAAAATCAATGACGATCAACTGATGGAGCTTGAACAATTCGGTTGTCCGACTTGCGGCTCTTGCTCCGGTATGTTTACGGCAAACTCCATGAACTGCTTGGCAGAAGGCATGGGACTTGCAATGCCTGGTAACGGCACGATTCTTGCTGTTTCTCCAGAACGCAAAGAGTTCGTTAAAGACGCTGCTCGCCAATTGATGAAAATCATCGAGCTAGGCATCAAACCACGCGACATCGTTACAAAAGATACAATCGACAATGCATTTGCTCTAGATATGGCAATGGGCGGCTCAACAAATACAGTACTTCACACGCTAGCAATCGCGCATGAAGCTGGAATCGAGTACCCAATTGAGCGTATTAACGAAGTGGCTGAACGCGTACCGCATTTGGCGAAGATCGCTCCTGCATCCGATTATCACATTGAAGATGTGCATAATGCAGGCGGCGTAAGTGCTGTCCTTAATGAGCTATTCAAGAAAGAAGGCGCATTGCATGGTGACTGCATCACCGTTACTGGCAAAACGCTTCGTGAAAATGTTATTGGCTGTGAAATTCAAGACACTGATGTTATTCATACCATCGACAACCCGCATACAGAACGCGGCGGTTTGGCTGTACTATTTGGTAATCTGGCTCCTCACGGCGCTATTATTAAAACAGGTGCAGTTGACAAGTCCGTTGGCGGCTACCACAAAGGTCCTGCTATCTGTTTCGATTCCCAAGACGAAGCGCTTCACGGCATCGCTAACGGAAAAATCAAAGAAGGTCATGTCGTAGTCATTCGTTACGAAGGACCACGCGGCGGCCCTGGTATGCCAGAAATGCTTGCACCAACATCGCAAATCGTAGGTATGGGACTCGGCGCTAAGGTTGCCCTCATTACAGACGGACGTTTCTCCGGCGCATCTCGCGGCATCAGCATCGGCCACGCTTCTCCTGAAGCAGCTGAAGGCGGCCCTATCGCTTTCGTACAAGACGGCGATATCATCGAGATTGACATGAACAACCGTACGATGGATCTTCTTATTAGCGACGAAGAGTTCGAGAAACGCCGTTCCGAATGGAAAGGCTTCGAGCTAAAAATCAAGCGCGGCTACTTGGCTCGCTACGCTCACCTTGTTACATCTGCAAGCACTGGCGGCGTAATGAAAATGTAGTTGTCACCTTCAGCATCCTCTGGATGCTGAAGCAGCTTTGAGCAAAAAATATAAGGTAAGTTAGAGGAAGTGATTTCCTTCCTTATATTAAAACAAAAGGAGTGCAGGCTGGAAACAGCCTGCACTCCTTTATTTATTTAACATTCATTTGGATAAATGTCTTTTATATCTCAACATTAGATCGCTGTTGTTTTTGTACCTAACTGCGCAGCTTCGTCGGCTGCTGCGTTTAAAGTTCTCTCTACTGTTTGGCTTATATCTTGAATCATGTTCAGCTGTGCCGTTGCATAGGACCTAATCGTTGCGACGGGCATTAACAGCATACGCGGCGAGATCAGTTCTCTTTTCTTCTTGCTCTGAGAAGTCTGCTTCGTGTTCGTTAATACTTTAATCAATACACGCAAGTACACACGCGATGATCTGGCAAACCAGCCCTCAGGCAGCTGAAATATTTCAAATCCTAATCGATCAGCACCGCGATGGATCATTGTAACCCCATATACCGCTTTGATGTCATTCGCATCTGTATCTTCAGCAAGCTGATTTGCGAGCAGCGGAAGAGCTTGCTCCACTTCACGCAGCATGCGAATACCTGTAGCTACAGGGGATTTTGAGGTTGCTGCAATCATCGACAATTTCTTGTTGTCAAAATGCAGTTCTGCAATACGGTCTCCCTTTGAGACGCGTCCTCCCTCTGCTAATTCAATGTCCTGGCCAGTGTATGTGGTCACCCGATAATGAAACGCTGCATCCTTCACATCTCCTACGGTCTTCAGACGGAATACGACGTGAAACAGACGCTCCCATGTCAGCCAAAGCGATATCATCGCTTTCTTCAAGAGTGATGTATGAGCAGCACGCGCTGCTTCAGATCGCTTCATCATTTCTTCAATGCCAACAAAGCGGAAACCTTGCTTCGTACCTTCTTCTAAGTAAGCCTCAAGTGCCGTAAGCATATTTCTCGGTGCATCCTTGTCCGCCCCAAAGGTCATGCCGCAATCATGCAGCAGAATGACTTCACCTGGCCGAAGTTTTTTCATCATCCGGTTTTTCAATCGTTCTGACCCTAAACGAATCCGCCAATCACCGAACATTGCCGACCACAAAATAATTTGCAAATGGCCTAAGTTCGCATAATCGAATACATTTACGATTCCCCATGGCGGGCGATAATAAGTCGATCGCAATCCCGTTGCTTGCTCAATAATGTCAAGCGTACGCTCGATTTGGCGCTTAACCGTCCTCGGACGCATTAACCAGTTCGATTTGTGAACATAATTATGGACACCAATATTGTGACCCTCATCCTTCATCCGCTTCAGCAGCTCTTCTTGTCCCTCGGCATGTGAGCCGACAACAAAAAAGGTTGCCTTCGCATTGTAGCGGGCAAGAAGATCGAGCAATTGCGGCGTATAAATCTCATCTGGCCCATCATCGAACGTTAAAGATATTTCGTTTCCCACACGGCCCTTCTTAAAAACACGAAAGCCAAAAGTACGGCTAATGAGGCCAGGAAGAAACGCATAGAAGGATGCTACGTATAATCCCCATAACAGCAAATTTTCCATTTTGTTTTCCCCACCGTTRTATGATTTAGTCGACGAATAAATAGCGGTACAAAACAACAACAGTAGTATTAATTGTAGCATAACGCAATTAAAAATAGGCATCTTTTTAAAAACTATAGTACAATCTTTATGGAAATATGAATATGGAAAAAGAAGGAGAAACATTATGCTGCCCTTTTACAAAAAGTATTGGCGAACCGCCTTTGACATCGCACTCATTGCACTAACTGTCTATTTAATTATGTTTTCTTTCAGCTATTTGTACCGAATCGCAACGCCTATATTTTTATCCTTTCTCATTTTCTTATGTATTGAGCCGCTGGCAAGGCGTCTAAATAAGCTTGGCATGAAAAAATCGATCGCTTCCGGCATTTCGATTCTGCTGTTCACTTTAATTTTACTTACCGCCTTCTCAGGCGCAGCTTACCTGATTACGAAGCAAGGAACTGAGCTCGTTAACAACTTCCCGAAATATCAAGAAATGCTCGCTGTTCAAATCGCTAATCTGACTGAAGAGGTGCAAACCAGATTTGGGAATCTGCCCGCAGATTTGGATTTGGTTCAGCGCTCCAAAGACCTCATTGAAGGTGCTTCTTCAACATTAGCATTGTTTGGAAAGACTGTACTGCTTAGTATCATCGGGTACGTCACATCCTTTTCAACTTTCGTCTTTAATTTTGTAGTCGGGATTATATTAGCTTATTTCTTAAGCATCGAAATTACGACTTGGAAAAAGACGGCCGAGGACAAAACGCCAAACACCTTCAAAACGGCATTTTTCTTCCTTAGAAACAATGTATTTAAAGGAATCGCGTTATATATTAAAGCGCAAGCCAAGATGATTAGTATCACCTTTGTCGTTATTTTGATCGCGCTCCTTCTGCTGCGCGTAGAAAATGCTTTTGTCATAGCAGTCGTATCCGCTATCTTCGACATTTTGCCGCTGCTAGGCGTAGGCACTATTTTTATCCCATGGATTATTTACCTAATAATTGTCGGCAAAGTCTCGCTTGCTATTTGGCTGTCCGTCCTCTTTCTCGCAGTTGTGCTTACACGCCAAATTCTTGAACCAAAAATTACAGGCGACTCCTTAGGCGTATCCGCCTTTACAATGCTCGCTTTCATGATTGTATCCTTATCGCTTTTTGGCGTCGCAGGTGTCATATTATCACCTATTCTTATGATCTTAATCAAAGCGCTGTATGATCAAGGTTATTTCCATCGCTGGATTCACGCTCCGCAGGGGGAATACGACAACCCTTCGGACAAGCCCGACACTGATAGTATATCGGTGAAAATAAATAACAAGGACATCAAGGAACTATAATACGCAAATAAAACAGAGCCACCTCGTTGCAAACGAACGTTGATTCGTCTGCAATGGGGTGGCTCATTTTATTTGGAATGGCGTGCGGCGATATCCATGACGCCGCGAAAGAGCTTAGTCGCCTGGTGCGAGCTCCCAGGCGGCTTGTTCTCCACGAGGACGGCTACGGCATATCGTGGAGCTTTGACCGGGCCGTAGCCCGCAAACCACTGGTGGTTGCGGGCGATTCCGGCCTGAGTCGTTTCGGCGGTGCCGGATTTGCCGGCAATCGCCCACAGCCCTTGGCGGATCGATCGACCGGTTCCATGGTCGACGACCGCCTGCATGCCGCGCAGCAGCGCATGCGCCGTGGCCGGTTTAATCCGGCCACGGATCGCTTGCGCGCGCTGCGCGGGCAGCTTCACCATCCGCTGGCCGTTGGCATAGCGGATTTCACTCACTAGGCGCGGCTCCATTACGCGCCCCTCATTCAGCAGCGTTACAATCAGATTTGCCGCTTGCAGCGGCGACATCCTTACATCACGCTGCCCAAGCGCGCTTTGCGCGAGCACACCGCCATCGACGCCAGCCAGCATGGCTGCTTCTTCCCGCGCTTGCTGCGCCGCATCAAACTTCCCGCTCCGCTTCTCATTTCGCTTGCCACCGCCACTGCCATTATCCTTGCCACTACCGTTTCCGTTGCCGTTGCCTTTGCCATTTCCATTCTCACCGCCACTGCCATTCCCAATCTCATGTTCACTCTCGTGCTCATGCTCACCCATCTCACCGCCGCTATTCCAAGCGAGCTTGCTCTTATCGGCTGCAAACAGCTGTCCGCGATCTTCTTCCTCAAGCAGTCTCAGAGGCGATGTAAAGGGGCCAAAAGCTTCATCGCGATGCCAGCCCGCTTGCTGCCCTATCCCGAGCAAGTCTGCGGTCCGCTTCAACTGCTTAGCTTCAAGCCGCTCTGCCAGCGTTGCAAACACAATATTGCATGATTGCGCCAAGCCCTCTTGGAGCGTCAAGCGGCCGTGTCCGCCTTCCTTCCAGCAGGATAAGCCATATTTGCCGTATTCACCATTGCAAAAAAACGTTTCATGCTGATTCACTGCACCCGCTTCCAACGCAGCTGCTTCCGCAACAAGCTTGAACACAGAGCCGGGAGCGACCGCCTTGATTGCATGATTAGCCCACTCGCTGCCGTCGGAGCTTTGGAACTGTCCTGGCTTCAATTGCGGCCGTGATACCATCGCTACAATATCCGCATTGCTCGCATCCAGCACAACGATTGCTCCCTCTTGCAAGCCTTGTGCATCCACATACGCTTCGATTTCATTTTGCAGCTGCAAATCAATCGTCGTCATCGCTTTAAGAGGATAATATCGATTGCCAGGCTGCGTAATCCGCATATCAAGGCCATGCATTGGTGCATTACGTCCATCCAGGAAGTAGGAAACAGAAGTAGCCCCTACTCCATGCAGCAGCTTGTCCAGCGATTTCTCAAGCCCCGACCCGCCAACCTGATCTACCAGCTTTCTTTTGCCGCTTACAAGATCTTCTGGATGGTTAGTCTGCAGCCACTCTGGATGCTGGCTTGTAAAGCCAATCAGATGCTTCGCATCAAAATCCGGCAAATAGCGATTGCGATAAGGAAGCACTCGTATACCGTTTAGCTCAATTTTTTTTAGGCGGGTAATTTGATCATTTGTCAGTCGCATAGGCGCCTGCATCCCATCAGCCTTCCAAAACACAGGCTCTCGCACGGCATCCCATTTCTGCCGCAGCTGCTCCATGGTTACGCCTAGTAAGCGGCTAAGCTCAGCTAAACTCTTTTCTTGACCTCGCAGCTCTGCCCGTATGGGAAATAAAGCAACGGCCGAATAAGTTTCACCTGTTATCGGTTTTCCATAGCGATCATAAAAGTCGCCTCTGCCTGTGTCCAACACCAAGTTTCGTTGACGCTGCTGAACTGACAGCCGTTGCCATCCTCCCCGGTTTGCCAGTGGAGAAAGGACCGCAGAAGAGGAGCTTCCAGGCATCAATTGAATCCAAGCTAAGCGGCCAATATAAAGCATCATTATTAAACTAATGAAACAAGCAGCCATTGTTATTCGTTTAATCATGTCTCGTTCTCATCCTGCGAAAGCTCCTTTTTAATGCTGACTAATGTTTGATAAGCGCTGGAATCGTTGTTATACGTTCATTATCTCCTTCCGCGGCTCTCCTTCAAACATCCATTCTATTTTCTACAACAAAAAAAAGAGCTGTTCAGCATTAACTGCTTGAACAGCTCTTCCTTCAATATTAACAATTTAATAGGATACCGTGATTGCTAATTAATTTTAAATTTTGAAAGTGAATCCTTGAGCTCACGAGACACCGTATCCAGCTTTTCCGACAAGCGTACCATACCGTCGCTAATGCTTAGCTGTTCTGTGCTAAGTGATGCGACTTCTTCCGATGTAGCGGAAGATTCTTCAGCTACTGCACTCACGTTAGTCATCGCTTCACCTAATACGACTTGCGATTCATCCAATTGCCCGATTGAATCCGTAACAAGATCCAGCTTCTTAACTAGTTCTCCCATTTGGCCAGAAACGGTTAAGAAAATTTGATTCGCTTCTTTTACAGAACCGATTTGCTCTTGGAATAACGGATAAGCATCGGACAAAACATGAACGGTCTCGTCAATCTCGCCTCTAATTTTCTCCGTGATTTGTCCAACAACGTCAATGGATTGGCGGCTTTGATCCGCCAGCTTGCGAATTTCATCGGCAACGACCATAAAGCCTTTTCCTGCTGCGCCAGCGCGAGCAGCTTCAATCGTCGCATTCAATGACAAGATGTTCGTTTGCTTCGTTAAGCTATTGAGCACGTCTAGGATTTTTACGATTGAGCCCGTGCTTTCCTTCAAAGCATCAACCTTCTCTACCATAGAACGGGTCATTTCTTCTGTCATGCTCGTTTTTTGAATAAGTACGCCCATATAGTTTGTTCCTTGCTCACTTGCCTTCTCAACGGCTTGCGCAGAGTTCACCATTTGTTCGTTGGCTGCAATAACTTTTTTCATTTGAACATCGATGTTTCCTGTAAGGTCAGAACCTCGCTCCGCTTCAACAGCCAAGCTTGTTGCTCCTCCCGCGATCTCCTCTGTTGCGACTGCAATCTCCTTAGCAGAAATAGCTGTTTTCCGAGAAGCATCTCCGAGCTCAGTAGCTGTAACCAGTACATCCTCAGCTGATCTTGTCGTTTGTACCGCTAGAGCAGTTATTTGTGTCATCATAAGATTAAAGCTGTCGCTTAGCTCACCAATTTCATCTTGGCGTTTTTTCATGACAGATCGTACGGTCAGGTTGCCGCTTGCTCCTTCAGTCATCAGGTTGCGAAGCTTAACCAGTGGCTGTGCAATCGTCATAATTACGAGAATACCGATTGCAATTGCAATAAGTGCTGCGATAAATACCGTAATCCATGTCAAATTTTGAATCGCTTTAGCATCTTTTACCAGCTCTTTTACCGGTACCGTGCCTAGAAGCTTCCAGTTCATCGTTTCGAATGTTTTGTATGTAGCCAAAACCTCAGCACCGTTTGTCGTTTTCATTTTCGACGAATCCTCAAGCGCTTTATCGCCTTCGGTTGGGAATGTAATACTCGCTGGCTTGCCTACCAATTCTGGATCATTATTTGTAATATATTCACCGTTTGCATTCACGATCGAAAGCTGGCTTCCTTCACCAAGGTTAACTTCTTCGAAGCGTTTCGCAAGCGTCGAGGCTTGCACCTCCAGCAGCAGTACATAAGATGCTTCACTTGAAGTTATATCTTTAATGAGTCGACTCAAGCCTATAGTTGGCGCACCCGCTGGATCCGACATACCTTCAGGCTGTGGCGGAATCCAGTTTGTTTTTCCCGCATTTTCGACAGTTTCCATAAACCATGCTGTTTTCATTAATTTCTCCGCAGTACCGGTGGTTGCCCGGCCGGATGTTACAACCGTCAATTTCGGATTTACTGGCAGCAGCATCATGGAAACGATCGTATTATTACCCATAACGTAAGATTGCATTTTGTCGCTTAAATTACGCGATGCCTCAAACTTGCTGAAATCGTCATCGCCGTCAAGCATTTTCCTTACAATTTCATGGAAGCTTTTGTCAATTAATATTTGCAGCGATAAATCCTCATACGTCTTGAAAATAACGTCCATATTGTTTGCAACCTGATTGA
Source organism: Paenibacillus sp. TAF43_2 (assembly GCF_052113545.1). NCBI lineage: Bacteria > Bacillati > Bacillota > Bacilli > Caryophanales > Paenibacillaceae > Paenibacillus > Paenibacillus sp. TAF43_2. Next base: position 37,908 of record NZ_JBFRDK010000009.1, on the reverse strand, counting down.
TCGTTTGAAAGCTCGCTTCTGAAACTTTATTTTCAATAATCGACTTCGACTTTGAATAAGCCATTAGACCTACTGTCAATACACACGCGATAATGCTGCAAAAGATAATCGTAAACAGCTTCGTTCCTACTGATTTAATCGGGCTTGACAGCTTTGTGCCTTTTACAGATACCGTCGCTGCCTTTGCTGCCTGTGATAAAGATTGCATTTTTGATGACGCTTTCATACTTGTACCTGACTTAATTTCGTTTGTGCTATTTTGCTCTTTTTCCTGTTTCTGTTTCTTTGTTTTCTTCTTTTTTTGTTCTTCTTGGTTTTCCATGAGGGAAGACACCGCCTTTAATATTGTAAGTCCAAAATAGTACGTTTGCTGCTAGCGCATCTTGCCGAAATATGTATTTACAGTAGATTTACAGTATATTATTTTATATCGACACATTCTTGTCATTTCATAATAATAAATACAAAAAAAAGAGTCTTATTTTCTAAAAAAATAAGACTCTAGTCATGTTTTGCCTATTTACTTCTTCCCGATCTTCTTTCTCATCATATCCATCGGTTTAACCGGCTTTAACGTACGAATGCGAATATGCTGCAAAGGATGGCGAGCCGCTTCAAGCGCATTGCCGTCTGTATCCGTAATTTCGGTTACTGTTTGTTTGAAAAAAGTACCCTTCGGGCCAACAAATTCGATTTCTTGTCCGAGCTTAAAGTGATTGCGCTGCTGCACGATCGCAAAACCCGTTTTATCATTATAATCTACGACTACTCCAGCAAAATCATATGGCGCTGCTTTTTCCTCTGGCTCATAAATATGATCCTCCGCACCCGGTGTATCAAGGAAAAATCCAGTGTTTAGCGGACGGTTGGCAGCCTTATTTATCTCATCCACCCATTCCTGCTTCAACTCGAAACGCTCAGGATCAGTGAAATACGCATCAATCGCTTGACGATAAACATTAACGACCGTCGCCACATAGTGAATGCTTTTCATTCGTCCTTCGATTTTGAAGCTGTCAACGCCAACTTCGATAAGCTCCGGCAAATATTCAATCATACATAGATCTTTTGAGCCCATTGTGAACTTATCTTCTTCTTCCGGGTACATTGGCATATCGTCAACAAACAAATCGTATTTCCAGCGACATGACTGACAGCAGCCTCCACGATTGGAGTCACGATCCGTAAAATGATTAGACAATACGCAGCGACCAGAGAAAGATGAGCACATAGCTCCATGAATAAACGCTTCGATCTCAATATCAACATTTTTTTTAATTTCTGCAATGTCTTTAAAGCTCGTTTCACGGGCCAGCACAACACGCGGCAAGCCTTCTTCCTTCCAGAACTGCACAGCCTGCCAATTCAGCGTGGATTGCTGCGTGCTCAAATGAACCTCAAGCTTCGGAGCTACTCGCTGCGCCGTTTCAATAATGGCAGGATCTGCGGCAATAATAGCTGAGATTCCTGCTGCTTCTAGATTGCGCAAGTAGTCTTCAAGTCCTTCTATATCCTCATTGTGCGCATATATATTGGTCGCAACAAACACCTTTGCACCATAGCGGCTCGCGAACTCAACGCCTTCCTTCATTTCTTCAAAGCTGAAATTGTCTGCATTGGAGCGCAAGCCGTACTTTTGACCGCCGATATAAACCGCGTCAGCTCCGTAATGAATCGCGAATTTCAGCTTCTCTAAATTTCCGGCTGGTGCGAGCAGCTCCGGCTTGTCCAGCCGATGGCGTTTGCCTTGATAGCGAGGTGTCGTCTTCTCAATTGTTGTCACTATGTGTACCTCCTAAGTTTTGCGAAGCAAAACTCACTTCGTAAGCATTAACTTATTAATAGACTTGCTCTTTGAAGAAGAAGCCAAAACTCAGCTCTCGCTGCGGGTTCTGGACTTTCTTGATCGCGTCTAGCCATTCCTCTTGGAAAATATAGCCCTCTGGATCAGCCAAATAGGCATCGATTGCTTGCCGATATGAACGCACAACAATTTCGTTGTACTCGGTAGATTTCATTAATCCCTCAATCTTCAAGCTGGTTACTTTAGCATCCAGCAGCTCATGAAGGTTCTCTACCATACATACATCATCCGAGCTCATAATATGAGTGCCGTTCGCATCTTCGTAGATTGGATAACGCTCGTCCTGCCGCTCCGCTTCCATCACATAAAGCCCGCGATCTTTGTCTTTCTCCGGAAGCCGATCCGTCTCCGACTGATGCTCCATATAGCTCTCTACAAGAGAACGCTTTGAATGATAAATATTCGTCATCCCATGCACATGCACTTGAACCTCAAGCTCTGTACTAGCCGTTGTCTCGCAAACCTGTTCCATATTGAGTTCGCGTGCGAGCACATATCTAGTCGCACCTCTGCGGCCCCAATAATTAGCTGTAACATAATTAGTTGAGGTCATTTCGGCATTCCAGTGCAGCGCCATGCCTGGGGCATGCAACCTAGCAGCCATTAAGACCGCAGGGTCGCCGAATACTAGTGCATCAACGCCAGCTTCAGCAAGCGAGGATACATAATCATTTAATGAATCCGCTGCTTCATTATCCATAAGATTGTTAAGGGCAGCATAGATTTTCACACCCTTAGGCTTAGCGAGCTTTACAGCCTGCGCTATCATTTCTTTGTTAAACTCTCCTGCTAAACGCATACCGTAGCGTGCTTCGCCAATGACAAAAGCATCCGCGCCTGCTGCCATAAGCCTCTCCAGCTCTTCTATAGATGCAGCGGTAGCTAATAATTCCGGCTTGTACGCCATACTTGATCCTCCTTAAAAACACCGTGAAGCTTCGTTTCCTATCTAATCGTTTGACTACCCAGCCGTCTGATTACTTTTCTCGATGTTTTTCAAATGCTCTTTATATGTTTTTGCGAACAAATGAGTCTGACTTCCATCCTTCTTGGTTACATAGAAAAAATATTCCGTATCTTCCGGATATATAGCCGCTTCAATCGACTTAAGACTTGGACTTGCGATAGGTCCAGGCGGCAAACCTTCTACCTTATACGTGTTGTAAGGACTGTCTACGAGCAAATCCTTCTCATAAAGACGTTCCTTAGGCTTATCTAATGAATATTGAACGGTAGCATCAATTTGCAGCTTCATGCCATCTTCAATCCGGTTGTAAATAATGCCCGATACGAGAGCTCTTTCCTCGTCCACAACGACTTCACGCTCTACAAGCGACGCGATTGTCAGCATATCATGAAAGGACATTTTTTTCTMTTCAAGCACTTCCATCCAGCCCTCTGGAAGCTCAGCAAGCTTCCGGTCGAGTTCAAGCGCCATCCGTTTAATAATATCTTCTTCTGTGCTTTCTTTTTTCATCTCATACGTTTCAGGGAACAGATAACCTTCAAGACGCTGATGCAGCTTATCGTTATTGGGAATGGAGCGAACAGCCTCCGCATCACCCCAATTGTTTTCCGATGCAATTAATCCAATAAACTTTTCTTTGTTGATCAATTTCTCTTGAGCAAGCTTGTCAGCAATTTGCAATACGGTAAAGCCCTCAGGAATCGTGAATCGAATCGTTTCTGCTTCTACGGTGTCGCCAGCATTTAGCTTGGCTATAATGGCTTCATTATTCATGCCGGGGTTCAGCTCATAAAGTCCCGCCTGAAAGCGTCCGCCTTGATCCTTAAGCTTCAAGTAATATTTAAATATAAATGCATTTTTAATAATCCCTTGCTCTTCCAGTAATTCTGCAACCTCATTCGCTGATGTTCCTCTTGGAATATCAATCTTCTGAACCGCTCCAGCAGCTGTTGGCTTCAAGCTGCTCCACACATACAAAGCAACGCTTCCAGCACCAATGATCATAATTCCTAACAAGCTTAAAATAACCCATAATGTAATGCGGCTTTTCCTCGGTCCCGATGATGATTGTTGCTCAAGGTGCTGTGATGACTTGTCCAAAATTAGACCCCCTTTTTATAATGCATCATTTTCGGTATATCAATTTGCGCAGGCGAAATGGCTGAGACCATCCTATGGTGGCTCAGCTGAAAATGCTGTTAAACAGGTTAATGAAGAGAATTACTACCGCATGTTTGAGTATTTAACGCTAAACATGGAACAAAAGAGCGGTTATTGGCCGCTCTCTCGTTAGATGCATATACATTACACGACGTTTTATGGACGCTCGTCAGTAGCAAACAATAAATCATCGTACGCTTCTGATGCAGCTTCCCACTCTTCATCGTTTTCGATGTTTTCCAGCTGCGGTTCACCATCGACTTGAATGACGCGGAATAGCTCAACGTCATCCTCGCCACGCATCGGATCCGATTGCAGGGCTGCATAAATGCGATCCCCTAGCTGAAACTCAGCTTTAATATCGTATACCTCTACGCTGCCGTCATCTGCTTCAAGCTCAATTTCATTGCCGAATGCCGCTCGTAGCGTATTCAGCTTCTTAGGTGCTTCATGCTCTGTGCCGGACATTAATTTTCTTCCTCCATCTCACCAAGGAGAGTGTTGAACGTTTCCTCAACCATATTCCATTCTTCTTCATCTTCAATGGTATACAGCTTCAGGTCATCGCCTTCTTCTTCATAACGGAAAGCATATACTTCATCTTCCTCGTCATTTTCTCCATGAAGCGGAACTACCATCATATATTTCTGATCGGAACCATCAACTTCAAATTTCATGATGACTTCGAATTCCTCTTCATTTCCTTCTTCATCCGGGATATAAATAATTTCCGGCTCTTCGAATTCCAACTCTTCATTTGTCATGTTTACCCTCACCTTTTCGCTTTAGAATCGAGATAATTTTGCAAAATAAGCGTTGCCGCCATTTTGTCTATTACGAGCTTTCGCTTCTTCCGGCTGACGTCCGCTTCAATAAGCGTTCGTTCGGCAGCTACCGTTGTCAGCCTTTCGTCCCAAAGGTGAACAGGTATGTTTAGTTTCTGCTTAATCTGTTCTGCGAATTCTATACAAATTTCTCCACGTGGACCGATGGTGCCATTCATGTTTTTTGGAAGACCAACAACAATTTCACTAACCTCATGCTCCTTAACCAGATCGGCAATGCGGTCAAACTCACTATGGTCTCGCCTTCGTTCAATAACACCAGTTCCTTGCGCGGTCCAACGAAAAGCGTCGCTGACAGCAACTCCTATGTTGCGGTCACCGTAATCAAGTCCCATCAATCTCATGTCTTGTCCGGCTCCTGCCTCATTAGTTAAAATATAAGAATTTATAAGTTTATCTGCTTATAAACTGCTTATATTTCTCTGCGAAACGATAGCTAAGCCTCCTAAAGGGGGCTTTAGCCGTTTACGCTTGTTGTTTCTTATGGTTTAGATAAAACCGGACAAGCTCTTCGATTAATTCGTCTCGTTCCTTCTTGCGAATTAAACTCCTGGCGTTGTTATGCCGCGGAATATACGCGGGATCTCCGGACAGCAAATACCCAACGATCTGGTTAATCGGATTATACTCTTTCTCTAGAAGCGCTTCATGCACGGATAGCAGAATGTCTTGAGAAGATTCAACCCCCTCCGCCTTCACGTTAAATTTCATTGTTTTGTCCATGGAACTCATCGCCAGCACCTCGCTTTCCAAACCGCATTTCAATGAGATATACACTCATATCATATCACATTTGTTTGATTAAGAACTAGTTCTTCTGTAAGTTTCAACGCTTCATCCAACTTCGTTGTGTCTTTTCCGCCTGCTTGCGCCATATCTGGGCGTCCGCCGCCGCTGCCGCCGCAATGAATTGCAGCTTCTTTTACAATTTTGCCTGCATGGAAACCTTTTTTAATTAAATCTGCTGAAACGGCAGCTGCAAGGTTCACCTTGTCATCCGAAATCGCACCAAGCACGATAACGCTTGACTCCAGCTTCAGCTTCAATTCATCAACAATGCCGCGAAGCGCGTCCATTGAAGGAGCATTCACTTTTGCGCAAAGGACAGTGATGCCATTCACTATTTTCGCGTTTTGCTCAAGTGATCCTGCTTCGATCCGGCTCAGCTTCGCTTGAAGGGATTCATTCTCGCGAGAGAATTCCTTCACTTGACCAAACAATGCTTCAATCCGTTTTGGCACATCATTTGCATTTGATTTCAGAAGTGCAGCCGATTGCTTAAGCAGGTCAAGCTGACCATCTAAATAGTTATACGCATGTTTACCCGTAACGGCTTCAATTCTTCGAACACCCGACCCAATACCGCTCTCGCTTAACAGCTTGAACAATCCGATTTGCGATGTATTGCTTACATGACAGCCTCCGCATAGCTCCAAGCTATAGCTGCCAACTTGAACCACACGAACCTCATCGCCGTATTTCTCGCCGAACAACGCCATCGCGCCCATCGCTTTAGCTTCATTCAATGATTTCGTTTCGATGGAAACCGGAGTTCCGAGCCAAATTTGCTCATTGACGCGGCGTTCAATCGTTACTAGCTCTTCAGCAGTTATACTGCCAAAGTGCGAGAAGTCGAAGCGCAGGCGTTCAGCCTCTACCGAAGAGCCCGCTTGATTGACATGATCGCCAAGCACTTCTTTGAGCGCTTTATGAAGCAAATGCGTTGCCGTATGGTTTTTGATAATGTCATCGCGTACAGCTCTAGCAACGCTCGCCTCTACTGCTTCACCTGTACGAGCAGTACCTGAGGTAACAACAGCATGATGGACGCTTTGACCGTGCGGTGCTTTGGTTACTTCTTCAACCTGCAGCGTAAAGCCTTTGCCCGTAATCGTTCCTGTATCTCCGATTTGTCCGCCGCTTTCTGCATAGAAAGGTGTGCGATCCAATATCACAACGACTTTGCTGCCTTCTGGAGCCGATTCAACCAATAGATCCTCATGAACGATGGCAATGATTTTGGACTCAGTTACCAGTTCATTATAGCCAACAAACTCACTTTTAACCGTGAAATCGCCGAGCGGTCCACCTTGAACCTTCATGCTTCCAGTATCTTGGCGAGCTGCGCGGGCACGGTCGCGCTGTGCTTCCATCGCTGCGTCGAATCCAGCACGATCGACCGTCATTCCATTTTCTGAAGCAAAGTCCTCCGTCAAATCGAAAGGAAAGCCGTAAGTATCATACAAGCGGAATGCATCATCGCCATTAATCTCTTTTTGGCCAGCTTTCGTACCAGCAGCTACCAGATCAGACAGCATAGCTAGACCATCGGACAATGTCTCATGGAAACGCTCTTCTTCCGTACGGATAACCCGCTCGATAAATTCACGCTTTTCAACAACCTCTGGATAATAAACGCCCATAACCTCGCCAACAATTGAAGTCAGCTCATGCAAAAACGGACGGTCGATTCCGATTGTTTTTCCGTAACGAACAGCTCTGCGAAGCAAACGGCGAATGATGTAGCCACGGCCTTCGTTAGAAGGCATTACGCCATCACCTACTGCGAACGCTACTGTACGAATATGATCGGCAATAACTTTAAGCGCAACATCATGCTCTTCATTCACTTTATAGCTTACTTTCGCAATCTCACAAGTGCGGTCGATAATTGGACGGAATAAATCCGTATCAAAGTTCGAATCCACATCCTGCAATATAGAAGCAAAACGCTCAAGTCCTGCGCCTGTATCGATGTTTTTGATTGGAAGCGGCGTGTAGCTGCCGTCTTTATTATGATTGAATTGTGAGAATACAACGTTCCAAACTTCTAGGAAACGCTCGTTCTCACCGCCTGGCCAGCATTCTGGGTCCGAAAGATCGCCATATTTGTCACCGCGGTCATAGAAAATTTCAGTACAAGGCCCGCAAGGGCCCTCGCCAATATCCCAAAAATTTTCTTCCAGCTTATAAATCCGTTCAGCAGGAAGGCCAATTTTCGTATTCCAGAACTCGAATGCTTCTACATCTTCTGGATATACCGTAACCGACAAGCGATTAGGATCAAAACCAATCCATTTTGGCTCAGTCAGAAACTCCCATGCCCAAGTAATAGCTTCTTCCTTAAAGTAATCACCGATCGAGAAATTGCCCAGCATCTCGAAAAACGTATGATGGCGGCGGGTTTTGCCTACGTTTTCGATATCATTCGTACGAATGCACTTCTGTGAATTCGTAATACGCGGGTTTTCTGGAACGATGCGTCCGTCAAAATAAGCCTTTAGCGGCGCCATACCTGCATTAATCCATAGCAAGGACGGGTCATTATGCGGTACAAGCGATGCACTTGGTTCAATTTTGTGGCCTTTGCTTTCAAAAAATGCAAGCCATTTTGCACGAATTTCACTAGCTTTCATTAGGTTGAGCCCCCTTCAAATGATAAAACACAAAAAAAGCCCCTGTCATTGACAGGGACGAATAGAATCGCGGTACCACCCTGGTTATTGCCTCGCTGCAAACAGCTAGAGCAATCGCCTTCATTAGACATTAACGGGTCCAACCGGTGAAGTTCATTCACACTCCGAAAATAGCTTTCGGCCACTCTTCGTTATAAAAGCTCTCTCAACCGACGCGACTGCTTATCGAAAAGCAAATGCGAAGAAGCTTTCTCTCTGGCTAACGGGCATTGGCTTACTTCATTTCATCAACGATTTATTCCCTTATAATTGACACTTGATTATTTTAAAATTATAGCCACAGCCTATCCGCCTGTCAAATAATCTTTCTTCGCACGTAGTAGGCGAACATATGCTGAATGATCACTTTGCAGGCTGCAAAAATAGGAACAGCCAAAATCATGCCAACAATGCCTGCAATCTCCCCTCCGACCAGCAATGCAAAAATGATCGACAAGGGATGCATATGGAGCGTACGGCCAACTACTTGTGGAGAGATTACGTTGCCCTCAAGTATTTGGCACAGGGTGTTGATAATCGCGACAAGGATGACCATCTTAATGGAAACCGTAGATGCCATTAGTATTGCAGGTGCGGCTCCAAAAAAAGGACCGAGATACGGAATGACATTCGTTATCGCAACGATGCCGGCAAGGAGCAGCGCATAAGGCATGCCGATCAACAGGTACCCGAAATAAGCAAGCACGCCAACGATAATACAAACCAAAAACTGTCCGCGAATATAGCTGCCGAGTGCCGTATCGATATCTTTAAGCAGCCTGACCGTGTTTTTGCGATGTGATTTGGGTACATACGTAATGACCGTTCTTTCAAACACATCAAAATCCTTTAATATATAGAAGGCGAGAAACGGAATAATAAACGCGATAAACACTGCATTCAACATGGACCCAATATTGTTAACAAAGTTGAACAAACTCTCCGACAGCTTTTTTTCCATATGCAAAAGTGACTTATTAAGCCCGCTTCGAATACTCTCCGGTAAAAAAGAAGTGTTGTTAATGTCCGTGACGATATTTTGAGCCCGCATGGAAAGCTCAGGCACATGACGATTGATTTCCTGTACTTGCTCGATGAACATTGGAATCAAGTTAACGAGAATCACCGTAATGACTGCACAAAACACTGCATATATGAGCAGCACGGCAATCGTCCTAGGAACCTTCCGGTCATGCAGCATCGTAACGATCGGATTCAGCACATAAGAAATTATCATCGCGATTATAAATGGAGCAAAAACGGCTTTTACAAACACATATACGTTCACAATAAGCGGCTTTATAAGCAGCATAAGATAAATCGCAAGCAGACCCAAAATGATGTAAACCAGCCAGACAAATAGACGGTTCTTCGTAAAGCGCTCCACCGTCCTCACCCCCGAACTTTCTTTATCCGCTTCGCTCTTAGCAAGACAAGCCGAACTAGTTCAGTATATGTACAAGCGCCCTAAATCATCCTATAACAGCAAAAAAAAGACGGCCGAAGACCGTCTTTTGATATTCAAGTTTATAGCAACGCACGTCAGTTGACGTGAACTTGTGTAATTTCTTCCTCAAAGAACAAGTCGTCGAGTGAGCTTAACGTGCCATCCTCTTCCACTTGGTAAACCGACATTTTGTCGCCGTTAACCGTCAGTTCAATGAAGCAGCCCCAGCAATAAAACTGGTGGGAACCGATCTTTCCGATATCTTTCGAATTACAATTCGGACATCTCATCATCTTTCATTTCTCCCTATTCTCTGAAATTGGAAGCTGCGACAGGCTCCAATTCCGCTTCACTGACAGCAGGAACAATAATCGCGTCTTCCCCGAGTAATACGCTATCCGGATCACTCGGCGCCTTCAGCCATCTGCGCCCTTCCATCAGATCCGAAACAAAACCGTCCGTAAGCTCGTAGCCTATTATTTGTGTACCCTCTTTTGGGTAAAAATAAACATCCGACACTCTGCCAAGTTGAATACCTTGTACAGTTACGACGGGCAGATCCTTTAATTTTACTAATCCTGTGTCATAAGAACGTAGCAATTGCTTCGACTTCATCCGAACGATCGCTGCTTCACTTGCTATAATAACGGTGTCCTCCCCGCAAGATATCACGTGAGTCCACTCCACTATTTTTACGGAGGAAGCAAACCACTTGGGACAATCGAGTATTAGCCCTTTCAGCTGCCAATGCTCATCGAACCAGGCGTCCTTGACAGTTCCAACAAGTTTGCCGGAATGGATAACGATTACGGGTAGTCCAATAAGCCGTTGAAGTTTGATCACGCTTAGCTGGAGTCCTCCTAGTAGTTATTACGAATACGCCTCACGATTGTTCCAACTTTTTGTGCGGCATCTTCTAATTCCTCCAAAGTATTCCCCAAACCAAAGCTAAATCTTACAGCAGAATTAATTTGTTCCTCTGGCAATTGCATTGCTCGAAGTACATGTGACCGTTCAAGCGCGCCGGAGGTACAAGCAGAACCGCTTGCTGCTGCGATACCTTCCATATCCAAATTCATAAGCATCGTTTCCGTATCAACACCAATAAAGCTGATATTTACGATATGCGGCAAATAGTGCTGCTCCGAGCCATTTATAACGATAGGCACTTCAACATGGTTGTGTAGCAGTTCTATCCATCTCTTACGAAGCTCGTCCATAAAAAGTTGCTTATTTTCTCGCTCGTTCACACAAATGTCAACTGCGGCAGCAAACCCGACGATCCCCGCAATATTTTCTGTCCCTGCACGCCGCTTTCTCTCTTGAGATCCACCATGCTGAAGAGCGTCAATCGGCGTACCGTTAGCCACATAAAGTGCGCCAACACCTTGAGGACCGTTGATCTTATGGGCGGAGAAGCTCATCAAATCGACTGGCAGCTCATTGAGCCTATACTCGAATGAACCCAAAGCTTGAACTGCATCCACATGAAAAACAGCACCGCCAGCTCTAGCTATACGCCCTATTTCTTCAATCGGCTGAATCGTTCCAACCTCGTTATTTCCATGCATGATGCTAATAAGGCCTGTTTCTGGGGTCATGGCTTCTTGAACAAGCTCTGGTGATGTTCGTCCAAAGCTATCAATAGGCAGTACGGTTAGGGAGAAACCTTCTTCCTTAACCAGCCATTCGCATGTATGAAGAACAGCGTGATGTTCGCCCGCTGAAGTTATAATATGTGATTTGCCTCGTTTACGCTGTGCTCTAGCAGCCCCAATTAGAGCGGCATTATCGCTTTCCGTTCCACCTGAGGTAAATAATAATTGTCCCGGCTTGCAGCCTATTGCTGCTGAAATGAGATCTCGTGATCGATTTAACTGATGCTTGGCCGCTCTTCCAAAAGCATGCATACTAGACGAATTGCCGCCGGAGCCTTGCATTACCTCAAGCATCGCTTGGATGACTTTCGGATGCATAGGTGTAGTGGCGGCATGATCAAAATAATGATTTGTCATAGGTCGGCTTCCTTAAATATAGAACATATAGCTATCAGGTTTGCCAGCATCTTCGAAATTAATTAGATCTGCAAGCGTAGTCGAATCTAATACTTCTGCAATACTGTCTCTAATGCGCAGCCAAAGCTGACGTTTAGCCGGATCGTCTTCTTCTGTAAAGTCTACAGGCGAAATCGGGCCTTCAAGAATTCGAATAATATCCCCAGACGTAATCGTTTCCGGATCCTTCGATAAAATATAGCCGCCATAAGCTCCGCGAATACTTTTCACAAGACCAGCATTTCTAAGGGGTGCTACTAATTGCTCCAAATAGTGCTCGGAAAGCTGATTTCGTTCAGCGATGCTCTTGAGCGAAGTCGGGCCTTCACCAAATTTAGCCGCAAGCTCCATCATAATAGTTAAGCCGTAACGGCCTTTCGTCGATATTTTCAAAGTGGCACCTCTTTTATTGTTTTTAGTATTGATTTATGATTGTGTCTTCCGCTTTGGTTGTTWATTCTCTGTATTCCCATTTCACTTATATGTTAACATATCGAGCGGGCGGAGTGTGCAAAAAGGTTGACATCTTCATGAAAAAGTTTGCAGCCTATGTTACAATAATAAATGTTTGATTCAARCAAGGTGGTGTTTACGATGGAAAAATCAAAAGCTTCGACAAGAGTTGTCGTCGGGATGTCAGGCGGCGTCGATTCCTCCGTCACTGCACTGCTGCTAAAGCAGCAAGGGTATGACGTTGTCGGCATTTTTATGAAAAACTGGGATGATACCGATGAATTCGGTCATTGCACGGCGGAAGAAGATTCTGAAGATGTACGCCGCGTATGTGAACAAATTGGCATTCCCTACTATACCGTGAATTTTGAACGGCAATATTTTGACAAGGTATTCACTTACTTTCTAGATGAGTACAAGCGCGGACGTACGCCTAACCCAGACGTTATGTGCAACCGCGAGATTAAATTTGGCGACTTCCTGCAGCGCGCCTTGGAGCTTGGAGCGGATTATTTGGCAACAGGCCATTATGCCCAAGTAGAACGTACCGAGGATGGCACAACGAAGCTCATTCGCGGAGTCGATTCAAATAAAGATCAGACGTACTTCCTTAGCGCCCTTAATCAGAAGCAGCTGGCTAAAGCGATGTTCCCAATTGGGCATCTGCCGAAGCCCGAGGTACGCCGTATTGCTGAAGAAGCTGGCCTTTATACCGCTAAGAAAAAAGACAGCACAGGCGTTTGCTTCATTGGGGAGCGCAATTTCAAAACCTTCCTTAGCGGCTATCTTCCCGCTCAAGCCGGCGATATGATTGATATTAGAAACGGCGAGAAAAAAGGTCGTCACGACGGGCTGATGTATTACACGCTCGGCCAGCGCCAAGGACTTGGCATTGGCGGATCAGGTTCCGGCGAACCTTGGTTCGTAGCGGACAAGGATTTGGAGAAAAACATTCTTTATGTTGTACAGGGAGAGCAGCATGCCAGCCTATACTCAGAGAGCTTGACGGCAACTGGCATGAACTGGATTCTACCAGTAAAAAGCGGAGATACCATTCGCTGCACCGCCAAATTCCGTTATCGCCAGCCCGATCAAGGCGTCAGCGTAACGATTGGCGAAGATGGAAACGCGCATATCGTGTTTGACAAGCCTCAGAAAGCCATTACACCTGGACAAGCTGTCGTGCTCTACGACGGCAACGTTTGCCTTGGCGGAGGCACGATCGATAAAGTTAAGAAAGTCGATCCTGCTGCTGATTTTGCAAAGCAAGCCTAACAACACGAAAAGCTGCCTGAAGCATCCGCTATTGATGCATTAGGCAGCTTTTTTTTGATCAAAACGTTTATGTTCAGCCAAAATATTGGCCGTTCTGTCCTTTTTTTCTCTCGCCAATCTTTCGAATCAGAAGCCTGGAGATCCGAAGATGATCCGTCTCTTCGATAATGAATTCATATTCTCCAGCGTGATCGACACGCTGATTGTTGACAGGAGGTATGTTTATTTTGGAATACATCCAGCCCCCGATTGTATCATAATCATCCGTTTCGATATCGAGATTGAAGAAGCTGTTAACTTCCTCTATCAGCATGAGACCGCTAATGGAGTAGGTGTTGTCGTCTTTTTTCTCAAGAGGCTCTCGTTCCTCGTCAAATTCATCTTGAATTTCGCCGACGATTTCCTCCATAATATCCTCCAGCGTTACTAAGCCGGAAGTGCCGCCGTACTCGTCAATCAAAATAGCAATTTGCGACTTTCGTTTTTGCATCAGCTTCAGCAGTGTACTAATTTGCATCGATTCGGGTACTGTCGTAATTGGTCTCGTAATTTGCCTTATATCCTGCAGATTGTGCATCGTGTCCTTCAGTAAATCCTTGATATGCACGAACCCAATGATATTGTCCTTGTCATTCTCACAAACCGGATAACGCGTCAGCATTTGCTCCAGTGCAATTTTTTTATTGTCGGCTAAAGTGCAGCTTGTATTCAGGCATATCATTTCTGTTCGAGGAATCATAATTTCACGCGCATTCGTCTCGGCAAACTCAAAAATGTTATCAACAAGCGTTAGCTCCATATTATCTATTAAACCGTTTTTGTGGCTCTCCTTCATCAAAATCCGAATTTCATCCTCCGTGTGTGCCGAATCCTTCTCGGTCACAGGCTCAATTCCAATTTTTCTAAGAAGCAAATTGGCTACCCCGTTAAATAACCAAATAAAGGGAAACATAAGCTTATAAAAACAAACGAGCGGCAACGCTGTCAATCGCGTAATGGATTCAGCTTTGCGGATTGCAATCGTTTTTGGCGCCAGCTCTCCAAGTACTATTTGCAGCATCGTAATGAGAATAAAGGCAAGCAAAAATGAAAAGGTATGAACAAACCATTCACTGCGAATGCCGATGAAAGCCATAGCAGGCTTGATCACATTTGCAATAGCTGGACCGCCAACCCATCCGAGGCCAAGCGAAGCAAGCGTAATACCAAGCTGGCACGCAGATAAATAAGCATCTAAATTGCCTGTCATATGAGAAGCAAGCTTCGCTCTCGAATCACCATCTGCGATTATTGTATCTAAGCGGCTTCCTCTTACCTTCACCATTGCAAACTCGGCAGCAACAAAAAAACTGTTCATCATGATAAAAACAAAAATAAGCAGCAGAGACAAGCTGGTCGGTAATGGGTCAATCACTGGATTCCTGTCCTCCGCAAGAAATGAAACGGGATGCGATGACAGGTGCACCTCCTTTTGGAACAAAGATACGGCAATCTTTGTGTAGTGTGAGATTTCTCCTAGATGACAAACCGCCGCGTCAAACGGTAAAGCTTGCGAGCCATACCGCTCTCAAGACTGTAATTATGTCTATTCGCCATAGGCTAGCACTTATACGCAGATTTCCAGTCTTTCTAAGCGTTTTTTATAGGAAGCATCAAACGATCTTCAACAAATGTTCACTAAGCCGCAATGAATTGATCATTTTATTTGGCGCAACAGCGAATTGGAATCTGTTATAATGCAATGAGCTTACCAAGTAGGCTCGTTACAAAAATATGTAGGAGGTTTAAAAATGAAACGAATATTGCTTATTTTTCTTGCCGCTCTATGGCTCGTTCCGGGCGTAGCGATGGCCCATTCCAAACTAGAAAGCGCGGTGCCTGCGCGAGATGCGACGGTCGCTGCCTCACCAGAGCGTATAGAGATGACATTTAACACAAAGATCGAAAAGCTTAGTAATTTTAAAATATTAAATGCTGCCGGCGAGGAAATGGAAAAAGAAAAGGTCGAGGTTGACGGCATGACGATGACCGGATCAGTTCCTGCTGCTATGCCTAATGGCATTTATACAGTAAAGTGGGTCATTATCGGAGCGGATGGTCATTCGGTGGAAGGCGATTATTCGTTTACTGTAGAAGCGCCTGTTGTTACTGAACAACCAAGCGAAGAACCAACAGCTACAGCTACTGAAGCACCAGCAGAGACAACGGCTCCTACTCCTTCACCTGATGCTAGCACCAATACTGACGGAGGAAGCAGTGAAGCTACAACTAATGATGCTGGGACAAACTATACTCCTTATGTCGTTATCGGTGTCATTATCGTAGCAGCAGTTCTCTTATTCATGCGGAGGCGCAAATAATGATCTATATCAGCGAAGGCCTTCTATACATTTGCTTCGCCATTTTAACGGGCACCTTTCTATTGCGGCTTGTACCGGAGGACAGAAGGCCTTCCGTTCATGTACCGCATGGCCTGCTGCTCGCATGCGCAGTAGCAATACCGTTCTTATCCTACGTTCCTATTCATAAGCTTGCTATCGTATTTGCCAAAGATTTTGACATGAGCTACGGCGCTATTCTAAAGAGCATCCTGCTTGATGTTAATACAGGCAAAGCGTGGGTTTGGACAACCATCGGATCAGCTGGACTCGCTTTTCTGCTAGGTCTTAAAGCATTCCGGGGCGATAAGCATATGCCTAAGGTAGCTTTGTTTGTTACCTTTTTGCTAATTGTGTGGCTGGGTTATGCAGGACATGCTTCATCCTTGTATGGATTTAAAGGTTTAATTACACATTCTGCTCATTTTCTCGCAGTCAGCGTATGGATCGGCATTTTGTTTGTGATCAGTTGGTTTTCCAAAGATGATGCCAATTGGAACGCATTTCTGCGTTGGTTTTCGCCAGTAGCCATAGTTTCTGTTGTTGTAACGCTTCTTGCCGGCATTACGCTTATGTCATTCACAACTCCAGAATATGTAAACTCATGGATGCTTCCCTACGGTCAGATGCTGCTGATTAAACATCTACTGATTTTGCCTCTACTGCTGTTTGCTTTCTCAAATGGCTTCGGATACAAAAAAATAGCAAAAACTAATCCGAATTTCAATCCAAGGCGCTGGCTAAAAGCAGAAAGCTTCATTGCTTTGCTCGTGCTTGCAGCAACAGGTGTGCTTGGTCAGCAAGCACCACCGCATAAGGTGAAGGAGACACTGCAATCGGAATCACCTTCTCCATTATTCACTTCAATTTACAAAGGAAACTTCAGCCCTGACATCAGCTTGAAATTCACGCTGAACATGGAGTGCCTCCTCATGCTTGCGGCAGCTGCACTAATGGCGGTCGGTCTGCTTTGGATGTATCGCGTAAATAAGCTTATGCCAGCTTTTGTAATGGGTATTTTGACAGTGGTATTCGGCTATTTCGGCCTGATGTTTGCGATTGCTTAATAGAAGAAAAACTCCTGCTAATATGGAGGTAAGCTTAGGAATGAGCTTTCCTCCATCAAATTAGCAGGAGTTTTTTTATTAAGTAAATTATCATTTACCATGGCGTTTTTGCTGATTTTGCCTTATTTTATCTTCCATCCCTTGCTCGGTAGCCTTATAAAAGGTCATTCCCCCAAGCGTATTCGGCAAATATTGCTGCTTTACATAATGGTTCGGAAAATCATGCGGATATTGATACCCCTCGTGGCCAAGCTGCTGCGCCCCTTTGTAGTGGGTATCGCGCAAATGCAGCGGTACCTCTGCACCGCCTGCTCGCTCGATTGCCGCCTCTGCATTGCCGATTGCAATGGCAGTAGCATTCGACTTGGGACTCTCTACCGCGAACAGAATCGCTTGTGAGATGTTATATTTCGCTTCAGGCCAGCCTATCTTATGATAGGCATCCATCGCTGTAACCGCTTGAATCATCGCTTGCGGATTAGCAAGTCCAATATCTTCGCTGCATGCGACAATCAGCCTGCGGATAAACGTCATCGGGTCCATGCCCAGCTTCTCCACAGCATATAAAAACCAAAATAACGCTGCGTCGCTTGAACCTCTTACACTTTTGTGAAACGCCGACAGCACATCATATTGTGTAGATAGATCTGCGCGAATGGACGGCTTCCTTATGGACTCTTGAGCCACCTCAAGCGTCAACCGGACAGAACCATCCATCTCAGACGGCGTTGTCACCGCAGCCAGCTCAAGCGCATTAAGCGCCCTGCGGATGTCTCCGCCAGCCATTGCAGCGATATGCCGCAGCGCGTCCTCATCTACTTGCAAGTCCATAAAGCCTAAACCCCGCTCACGATCGGCTAGTGCTCTTATCATCGCCTCATAGGCGTGCTCCTCGCCAAGCGCTTCGAGCTGAAACAAAGTTGAACGTGACAATAGAGCGCCATTCACATGATGAAATGGATTTTCTGTTGTCGCCCCTATAAATATAATAATGCCCTGCTCGACAGCAGGAAGCAGCGCATCCTGCCTAGCTGTATTAAAGCGATGCACCTCATCAAGAAAAAGGGTCGTCTTCTTGCCGTACATCGCTTTGTTGGTGCGAGCCAGCTCGATAACCTCACGTACATCCTTTACCGACGCATCTACCGCATTCAGCTTCACGAACTCGCCTGCTGTCCGCAAGGATATAATATGTGCAAGCGTCGTTTTACCGCAGCCCGGCGGACCATACAACAAAATTGACGACACCTGATCGCCTTCAATAGCCCGCCGCAGCAGCTTACCCGTTCCTACTATATGCTCTTGCCCGATATATTCGTCTAATGTCTGCGGCCGCATGCGATCTGCAAGCAGCCTGGCGCGAGGCGCTTCTTCCTCTTGATATGAAAATAAATCCATTCTGCTCCCCAACCTTCTGCCATCTGTTACTCCGATCATAGCATACAAGCACATTTGTTCGCCAGATTTACACGGAGTTCTGATCTCATCAACGTTTATATCGTGGAATATGGGATGGCTGGTATATAAAAAAATAGCCGATTCTCAGAAAAAGCAAAATCGCTTTCTCTAGAAACGGCTATTTATTTATTGGTTAATTATCGAATGGAGATTTTAAACCTCGCTCCAGCTTATCGATAGTTGCTGCTACTCGTTTCATGCGTGTTTCTTCCCGCTTCGCATCCGTAATCCACTTTACGAAATCACGTCGCTTTGCAGCGGTCAGGCTGCCTTCGAAAAAGGCTGCTGCTGTACTAGATGCCTGTAAAGCAGCTGCTAGATTATCTGGAAAAGGAAGCTCTTCAGCCGACCCAGTAGATGATGTGCTGGAAACGGCTGCTGAGGATGTTCGCCTAGCTTTACTCTTTTGCGCAGCACCTTCTGGACGATAACGCATAGATGACCAAGTGTCATCCATCGATATCATAGCGACGCCTTCAACATGAAATGTCAGCATCAGCTTCCAGCCCGTGTCTCGGTTGATGTCCGTCTTCACCTTAGACGAGCCCTTGGGATATGTGATCCATAACAAACCATCAGGCTTAACTGCCTTGATAGCTGCTGGTGCATGCTCCGCAAGCTCAGCTAAGCTGTTAACAAATAGAAGCACAAAGTCGTATTGCAAATCTGCAGCAATAGCTGCTGAAGCTGCTTGTAATCCAAGCTCCTCCAAGTAATGCTCGGAAGGCGGCCTTAGGACAAGCGCCTTCATATCCGGCATCAAGCGCAGCTTTTTGACAAGTGCTTCGTTCATACCTCAATGCCGCCAGCAGCAAGCAAATCCTTCACGACAACACTAACCATGATCAGACCCGCTACCGGCGGAACAAATGCATTGCTGGCCGGAGGCTGCTTCGCTTTGCGAATGTCAGGCGCATTCTCGGGAACGATTTTTTTTGTAACATCCTCACGAGGCTTCATTGGCAGCTCCGTTGAGAATACAACCTTAACGCCGCGTTTGATGCCTTCCTTACGAAGTTTCGTACGGATGACCCTTGCTAGGGGATCGGTATGCGTCTGCGAAATATCGACAACCTGAAATTTCGTCGGGTCCATCTTGTTCGCTGCGCCCATACTAGAAATTATCGGAATTTTTCTCTCGAGACATTGCTTGATCAAATGAATCTTATACGAAATCGTATCGGACGCATCAACAACATAATCAAGCGGGTACTCGAAAAACTGTTCAAACGTTTCTTCCGTATAAAACATACGCAGGGCAATGACATCACATTCAGGATTAATCAGCTTAATCCGATCGCGCATAAGCTCTGATTTTACTTGCCCCACTGTCGTTGTGAGCGCATGAATCTGACGATTAACGTTCGTAATATCTACAACGTCCTTGTCAACGAGTATAATACGTCCAACTCCGGTGCGTGCAAGCGCCTCAGCTGCAATGCCGCCAACGCCTCCGATGCCGAGCACGGCAACCGTGCTCCCCTTCATTAGCGCTAGCCCCTCTGGCCCAATAGCCAGCTCTGTTCGTGAAAATTGGTGAAGCATCCGGCCGCCGCCTCCTTCGTATTGATTGCTTATTTTTCGCTAGTTTCTGTTGCTGCAGTTGCTGCTGCCGCTGCAACTGGCTGCTTCGGTTTAAGAACTGTACGGATATGCAATTGCTCAAGCTGCGAAAGCTCGACCTCGGACGGCGCATCGCAGAGAAGATCTGTTGCGCTTGCCGTTTTTGGGAATGCAATCGTCTCACGCAAATTCGTGCGGCCTGTAAGCAGCATCACCAGACGGTCGAAACCAAAAGCAATACCGCCGTGTGGAGGCGTTCCATATTCAAATGCATCCAGCAAGAAGCCGAATTTCTCTTGTGCTTCTTCCGCATTAAAGCCAAGCGCTTTGAACATTTGTTCTTGTACCTCACGCTTGTAAATACGCATAGAGCCGCCGCCAACTTCATAACCGTTCAGAACTAGATCGTATGCTTGTGCGCGAATTTGGCCTGGATCAGTATCGAAGAAATGAAGGTCGTCTTCATTTGGACGTGTGAACGGGTGGTGTTCAGCAACATAACGCTTCGCATCCTCATCCCAGCCAAGCAATGGGAAGTCAACAACCCAAGCAAACTTGAATTTCGATTCGTCAATCAGGCCGAGGTCTTTACCAAGCTTAGAGCGCAGGTTGCCAAGTACATCACAAACCACTTTTTTCTTATCTGCAGAGAAAGTTAGCAAATCGCCATCTTCAACTTGCAGACGCTCAGTTAGCGAAGCAATCTCTTCCGGTTTAAGGAACTTAACGATCGGCCCGCGCCATTCGCCATCCTTCACGGTGATCCAAGCTAGCCCTTTACCGCCATAACGAGCAGCGAACGGCTGCAAGTCATCAAGCTCTTTGCGGCTCCAGCTTGCACAGCCCTTAGCGTTCAACGCTTTAACAACGCCGCCGCCTGCTGCAACGCTTGCGAATACTTTTACATCGCTAGTTGAAACGATATCGGTAATATCTTTAATTTCTAGGTTAAAACGAAGGTCCGGTTTGTCGGAGCCGTATTTGTTCATTGCATCTGCATAAGTGATGCGTTGGAACGGAAGCTCAAGCTCTACGCCAACTGTTTCTTTCAAAAGTTTAGCTGTCAGCTCTTCCATCATAGCAAGCAATTGATCTTGTGAAAGGAAAGAAGTCTCGATGTCGACTTGCGTGAATTCCGGTTGACGGTCTGCACGAAGATCCTCATCGCGGAAGCAGCGAGCGATTTGGTA
The DNA here is from genome assembly GCF_052113545.1 of Paenibacillus sp. TAF43_2. Lineage (NCBI taxonomy): Bacteria > Bacillati > Bacillota > Bacilli > Caryophanales > Paenibacillaceae > Paenibacillus > Paenibacillus sp. TAF43_2. The sequence continues at coordinate 16,731 of NZ_JBFRDK010000009.1, read as the reverse complement.
GTAGCGTTCAATACCGCCAACCATTAGAAGCTGCTTAAAGATTTGCGGCGATTGCGGCAATGCAAAAAACTCACCTTCATGCACACGGCTTGGCACCAAGTAATCACGCGCGCCTTCAGGCGTACTCTTCGTTAAAATTGGTGTTTCTACGTCGATAAAGCCTTCTCCGTCTAGGAAATCGCGGAAAACCTTTGCAGCTTTCGAACGAAGCAACAACGTTTTTTGCATTTCTGGACGACGCAGGTCAAGGTAACGATATTTCAAGCGAAGCGACTCGTCTACTTCTACGCCATCCTCAATTGGGAATGGAGGCGTTTTGGCAGCGTTCAACACTTCAATTTTTGTAACACGAACTTCAATTTCACCGGTAGCAAGGTTAGCGTTGTAAGTTTCAGCATCGCGCTCCACTACTGTTCCTTGAATGGCAAGGACGAACTCATTACGAGCACGGTCAGCGATCGCTAGTGCGTCACCAGAGAAATCTGGGTTGAATACCGTTTGTACAATACCAGAACGGTCGCGAAGATCGATAAATAGGACACCGCCAAGGTCGCGGCGACGTTGTACCCAGCCGTTTAGAATAACTGATTGACCAACGTCCGCTTTCGTTAAGCGGCCGCAGTGATGTGTTTTTAACAACATTGTGTTCATTCTCCTCGTTTAGTTAGATTTATTTTTGTGTAGCAAACGAACGACTAATTTCTTCAGCGAGCTTATCCAGTGCAACAACACGCTGTTCGCCTTTTGTCATGTCTTTCAAGGAAATCTCGCCGCGCTCAAGCTCATCGTCGCCTAGTATAGCGGTAAAACGGGCTTGAAGACGGTCTGCCGACTTCATTTGCGCCTTCATTTTACGACCAAGATAATCGCGCTCTGCACGTATGCCTTGCTGTCTTAGCTGGTAAACGAGCTTAGTTACCTCACGCTCTGCAGCTTCACCAAGCGCAACCACATACACATCGATTTGATTAAAAACCGGCAATTCTGTTTCTTGATGCTGAAGCAGCAAAATCGTTCTTTCAAGACCTAAGCCAAGACCGACTCCCGGCTGGTCAGGACCGCCGATTTCTGATACTAGGCCGTTATAGCGACCGCCGCCGCCGACAGTATCGATCGTACCGATACCCTCTGCCTTGTATTCGAAGGCCGTATGGGTATAGTAGTCGAGTCCGCGAACGAGGCGATGATTGATCTCATAAGGAATGCCCATGTCGCTCAAATACATTTTTACTTTATCAAAGTGAATTTGGCATTCCTCGTCCAGGCTGTCCAAAATTGATGGCGCATCCGTAAAATGCTCTTGATCGACCTTGCAATCAAGCACGCGCAGCGGATTGCGATCCATCCGTGATTGGCAATCCTTGCAGAGCAGCTCACGCTTAGGCTCTAAGAAAGCAAGCAGACGCTCGCGGAACACCGCACGTACAGCCGGTGTGCCGACGGAATTAATTTCTACGCGTACACCTTTTAGACCCACCTCTGTATAAAAGGTATAGCCAAGTGCAATGACTTCTGCATCTATAGCAGGATCAACCGAACCGATAGCCTCAACGCCAAATTGATGCAGCTGGCGATAACGGCCTGCCTGTGGCCGCTCATAACGGAACATCGGACCAATATAATACAATTTAGACACGTCTGGCTCGCCGTACAGCTTGTTCTCTACGTAAGACCTTACAACGCCTGCGGTTCCTTCCGGACGAAGCGTCAGACTGCGATTGCCGCGGTCTGTGAAGGTATACATTTCTTTCTCAACGATGTCGGTCGTTTCACCGACGCCCCGTTGAAACAGCTCAGTGGATTCAAATATCGGCGTACGAATTTCCCGGAAATTATAACGCTGACAAATATCCCGAGCCTTCTGCTCCACATACTGCCATCTCTCTACCGCGCCAGGCAAAATATCCTGTGTGCCCGGCATTTTCTGAAATGCCATTGAATAACCCCTCCTGCCCTCATAATAAACGGGTTAAATTTCGGAAAACGCAAAAAACTCCCGTTCCTAATAGCTTGCGCCATAAGGGACGAGAGTGAATCTCCCGTGGTACCACCCACATTTCGAGCCTGCATCCTATGCGTTCGGCTCGCTCAAAGACGGTTAACGTCCGTCATCCGCAGTCCAGCTACTGTGCGTTAGCTGCAAGCCTAATAGCTTGCTGCCACCCTGCCGTTCACCGTCTGTTCTCCGGGAAGTCTGTTCATTCTGCCAATATAAGGACGCTTGCAGCCAAGTGACGTCCCTCTCTGAATATAAGGCGTAGAATTACTTTGTCCCATCAACGAATCCATATCTATACTGAGGACTAATTTTACCTCTGACTAAGATTAAAGTCAAGATCGAACTGCCCAAGCAACGCCATCCTGTTTAAAATAGGCAGAAAAAAACCTACAAAACGTATTTGTAGGTCCAAAAGTAAAATATATTTTAAAAAGGGGGTCGAGTTCTATTATAGGTCAATGATATTAAAAAAAAGTTAGAGATTGATTACAGTAATATTACAATTTCGAAAGCGTTTTAATGGAGGCATTGTGTAGATGTCCTTTTCTCCAGTAGTTTATTTCAAAAGATAACCGCCCCAGCTCTCGGCTTGGGCGGCAGTATGCTTATGCTATAGTTGACCCAAATTATCGCGGCGCGGGTGCTGCGGGAAACCCGCCCACTCCTCCGCTGCTTCCATATCTTCCTCAAGCTCTGCAAAAATTTTAGCTTCTCTGCGATCGGAATGAAGCAGTCTGCGAGATGCTCGTTCCATCCCTTGTTCCTTGCGTGATTGGTGCATTCGCGGTTTACCTCCAATATGGCATACTGCTTGTACAAGCTTCTTATGATGCGTGCACAGCCTACACTATATTGTTTCCCGCGTTGCCTTAGTTAAATACGGCTATCCAAAATTAACGTTATAGGACCGGAATTCACGAGCTCCACGTCCATCATCGCACCAAAGCGCCCCGTTTCCACGACCAATCCGGTGGAACGAAGCGTCTCATTAAATAAATCATACAGCTGCTCTGCTTGCTCGGGTCTGGCGGCTGCCATGAAGTTAGGGCGTCTGCCTTTCCGGCAGTCTCCATACAGTGTAAACTGTGAGACCGAAAGCAGCTGCCCGCCAACATCTGAAATAGAATGATTCATTTTGCCTGACTCATCCTCAAAAATACGCATGTTAGCTACCTTATCAGCCATCCATTTGACATCCGCTTCTGTGTCCTCATGCGTCATGCCTACAAGAAGCACAAGCCCCGAGTCAATTGAACCTACTGTTTCACCCTCAATGACTACCTTTGCTTGTTTACTGCGTTGAACGACAACCTTCACTGCTTAAAAACCTCCGATATTCGTTTTGATCTCAATCCGGYAAGAGCAAAACGATTATTGCATAATCCGTTGAACAGAATAAATATCCTGCACTCGTTTGATCTTCTCAACGACCGAAGTAAGGTGCTCGACATTGCGGATAAGCACCGTCATATGAATATGCGACATTTTGTTTTTTACAGAACGTCCGGTTACAGCTGAAATATTCGTCTTGCTTTCGGAGACAGCCTGCAGCACTTCATTCAGAAGGCCTCTGCGATCGTGTCCGGTTATTTCGATATCGACGCTGTAATTGGCATCGATATTATCTTCCCACTCTACCTCTATTACGCGTTCGCCCTCTTCGCCCTGATCGCCAAAAGGTATGTTCAAACAATCCATTCGGTGGACTGAAACGCCGCGCCCTCGGGTAATGTAACCAATAATCGCGTCTCCCGGTACAGGGTTGCAGCAGCGTGCAAAACGAACGAGCAAATTGTCGATGCCCTTCACAGTCACGCCTTGGTTCGGACGTGATTTGCGATTGCCCGGCGATTTTATTTCCTTGATTTCGCTTGTAAGCTCAATCTGGCTTGCCAGCTCGGCCTCTCTACGCATCTTTTCAGTAAGTTTCGTGCAAATTTGTGCAGCCGTAATTCCGCCAAAGCCGATAGCGGACATCATATCCTCAATATCGTTAAATGCAAACTTCGCGKCAGCCTCCTGCAGCTTATCTTCCTGCAGCCATGCGGAAGGCTCAAGCCCCAAACGCTTCAACTCGCGCTCTAGCAGGTCTTTGCCTTTTGCTACATTTTCTTCGCGACGCTCTTTCTTGAACCACTGCCGAATTTTGCTTCTAGCATGTGAGGACTGCGCAATTTTCACCCAGTCTTGACTTGGTCCATAAGAATGCTTCGATGTTAATATTTCAACGATATCTCCGGTTTTGAGCTTATGGTCAAGCGGCACAATTCGACCGTTCAGCTTCGCGCCAATCGTTCGATTGCCCACTTCCGTATGAATCCGGTAGGCGAAATCAAGCGGAACAGAGCCAGCTGGCAGTTCAATGACTTCACCGCTAGGCGTAAATACAAATACGAGATCGGCAAAGAAGTCCATTTTAAGCGACTCCATAAACTCCGACGCATCGCGCGCTTCATGCTGAAGCTCTAAGATTTCTCGGAACCATGACATTTTATCTTCAAAGTTGCCGCCTGGTACAAGCGAACCCTCTTTGTAAGCCCAATGTGCCGCAATTCCGTATTCTGAGGTGCGATGCATTTCCCAAGTACGAATCTGTACCTCTGTAGGCTCTCCATTTGGCCCTATAACGGTCGTATGCAGCGATTGATACATATTCGCCTTCGGCATCGCGATATAGTCCTTRAAGCGGCCAGGCATCGGTTTCCAGAGCGTATGAATAATTCCGAGCGTAGCATAGCAGTCCTTAATATTATCAACGATTATTCGAATAGCAAGCAGATCATAAATCTCCGTAAACTGCTTGTTGCGATCAGTCATTTTTTTGTAAATGCTGTACAAATGCTTAGGGCGACCAGAAATATCACCTTCAATACCCATTTCTTCGAGCTTCTCGGTAATCCGGGAGATGACATCGTCAATAAACTGCTCGCGTTCCGCACGCTTCTTCTTCATCAGATTGGCGATACGGTAATATTGCTGCGGGTTCAAATAACGAAGAGCAATATCTTCCATTTCCCATTTGATAGCTGAAATCCCGAGGCGATGAGCAATCGGACAAAATATTTCCAACGTTTCATAAGCGATACGACGCTGTGCTTCTTCCGATTGGAACTTCAGCGTGCGCATGTTATGAAGCCGGTCAGCCAATTTTATTAAAATGACGCGAATGTCCTGAGCCATGGCGACAAACATTTTACGATAGTTTTCGTTTTGCTGCTCTTCTTTAGAACGAAATTGAATTTTTTCGAGCTTTGTTAGACCGTCTACCAGCATCGCACAGGTTTCGCCAAATTTCGCACGCACCGTCTGCAAATCAACAGTTGTATCCTCAACGACATCATGGAGCAATGCTGCGATAATGGACAGCACGTCCATTTGCATATCAACAAGAATATCCGCCACCGCTACGGGGTGCAGAATATATGGCTCTCCCGATTTCCGTACTTGTCCGTGATGGGCTTGCTCCGCAAAGTCATAGGCTTCCTGGATGCGTATAAGGTCCTGCTCTTTCATATAGGCGGATGCCTTCTCGAGTAAATGCTCAATGCCCATGAAACGTCCCTTTCTGATTACACTCCTGGCGGATCCCATTCATGCGTTTTCCGAGTTTTTATAATATTATGCCTGTAATCACAGTACCGCGTCAACTACCAGAGACCTCCAGCAATAAAATAAAACCGCCTGGCCTTCTCGCAATTTGCGAATAAGGGGGATAGGCGGTCATTTTATAGAGCAATCTTGCTGCTTGAATTATGAGTAAGTCATTAGTGAGAATACGTCGATTCCTTTAAGCTTCTCACGGCCAGTTAAGTATGCAAGCTCAATTAGAAAAGCTGCGCCTACTACTTCACCGCCAAGCTGCTCAATCAAATTGATCGATGTTGCGATCGTTCCGCCTGTTGCAAGCAGATCGTCAGCAATGAGTACGCGTTGGCCCGGTGTGATTGCATCCTTGTGCATAGCCAGTTTATCCTGTCCATACTCCAAGTCGTAGCTTGCTGTAATCGTCTCGCCCGGCAGCTTGCCGCTTTTGCGAATCGGAGCAAAACCTACGCCTAGCGCAATAGCCAGCGGTGCGCCTACTACGAAGCCGCGAGCTTCTGGTCCTRCAATGACGTCAATTTTCATATCCTGAACAGCAACTCGCATCTCTTCAATCGCAGCACGATATGCTCCTCCGTCTTTCAGAAGCGTCGTAATATCTTTGAAACGGATACCTGGTTGCGGGAAATCAGGAATTACCCGGATGTAATCTTTGAAGTTGTATTGTGTGTTGGACACTTGAGGTCAACCCTTTCCATTTCTAACTATTCATTATAATTTGTGTTGCTTCAAATTGTGCTTTTGCTTCTCGGTAACGTTCAGAAGTAGCTAAATCACGTTTCTGAGGTGAGGCTGCTGCATGCATCATACCATTGTCTCGGTTAATAAATTGCAGCTCCTCGAATACTGCCAGCATAAGCTCAACCGTCTCTAAGGATAAACCACTTTGCTTCGATAAGCGAGCATTTAATCCTTGAAGCGGAACTTGCCCCAGCTGTTTCAACAGTTGATACACTTTGCCGAATTGCTCGCGCTCTGGAAATTCGACAGCAGCAGGATCAAAATGCACATCATGCAGTTGAAGCTGAGGTTTGCGCTGCCCATTCCACTCATTAACAGATAATTCACCGACAACATCTATTTTGCTGCCCGGCTTTAATCCTTCTGCTAGCATTCCCATACTGAAGCCGATACCGTCTAATAAACGACGGCCGCTCCCTAGAGATAGCTTTAAGTGTCTTGACTCCTTGCCTATCGTACGACGATCTGCAAGCTCCGTCTTCTGAAACAGCAATCTTGGCGATGGATTTCCCATCCCGAACGGCTCAAGCTGTGAAAGCTCGGTAATCGTATCGAGAGTGGCTTCGCTAACCGAGCATACAAGATCAACTGACGTTTTGGGAATCCAATCGTCAGCGCTCAGCCATTCAGCAGCCAGCTCGCCAAGTTTCTGTTCAAATTCAGATAGTCGATCGCGATGAAGACTCATTCCAGCAGCGGCCTGGTGTCCTCCGTAATGATCGAGCAGCTCGTCGCAAGCTGTAAGGGCTGCATGCAGGTCGAAGCCTTCTATGGAGCGCGCAGAGCCTTTACACATCCCTGTCTGCTCATCTATCCCAAGAATAATAACTGGCTTATAATTGCGTTCTAGCAGTTTGGAGGCAACGATACCGATGACACCAACATTCCAGCCTTCACCTGAGAGCACAATAACTGGCGGAGGTGATGCATTCGCGGCTGCAGCATCGTCGCATTTGGCCTGCCACTGCAGCTCGGCTTCCTTCACGATACTCTCCACTACGCGCTGCCGTTCTTTGTTTAAACTGTCCAGTCCGATTGCAGTCAAAATTGCATTGTCATAATCGTCGGTTGTGAGAAGTTCGACTGCACGTTTCGCATGGTCGAGCCTTCCAGCTGCATTGATGCGCGGTGCCATTCCAAAAGCAATGCCTGTCGCAGTAATGCTGCCTAGCTCAATGCCGCCAGCCTCTGCCAGCGCTCGGAAGCCTACCCCTGCATGATTCTTCAATCGCTCTAAACCGCAGCGAACAAAAATACGATTCTCGTCTTTAAGCGGCATTAAATCTGCTACTGTTCCAAGACTCACAATGTCGGCCCACTCAAGCGGAGGACGCTCTAATAAAGCATGCGCCAGCTTGAATGCAACGCCTACACCTGCAAGTCCTTTGAACGGATAAGCGCAGCCTTCTTGCTTCGGATTGACAACAGCTGCTGCATTTGGGATTTGCTCTGGCGGCTCGTGATGATCAGTAACAACAACATCAATCCCGAGCTGCTTCGCATAATCTATTTCTTCAACAGCGCTGATGCCCGTATCAACCGTAACAATTAAACCGATGCCCTCTTCAGCAGCCAGCTCAATCGCTTTTTTGTTTAATCCGTAACCTTCCAAAGCACGATGAGGAATATAATAATCAAAATCATAGTTTAATGATCGAAATAAATGTACCAATAAAGATGTGCTTGAAACGCCGTCCGCATCGTAATCGCCATAAATCCTTATTTTCTCATTGCTGGCTGCTGCTCGCTTTATGCGTGCAACGGCAGCCTCCATTCCAAGCAATAAATAGGGATTATGAAAATGCTCCACCCCGCCTCGCAAAAAACGTTCAGCCGCTTCGGTATCATCAAAGCCGCGCTGCACAAGAAGTCTCGCTACTAGCGGCGGCAAACTAAGATTCGCTGCCAAATCCTTCGCTTTTGCTTCGTCGGCAGCAGACCATGGCGCTACAGCCCATCTTGTCTTCCTTTGAATCATGCTGCTTGCTCCTCTCCTGCTGTTTGCTGTTCTTATTGCAGCAGTGTCGGCATCTGCTCCTGATTCGGATCATGATTAGACTTATAAGGATAACCAGGATCATAAGGCTCAACGAAAATCGATACATCCGTGACATGTATAAAACGTTTCATGACGAGCTGCTTTACCCTTTTGGCAATCTCTTGACCCTCAAGAACAGAAATGCGTGGATTTACACTAATAACCATTTCTGCAATGACATAATGACCATGCTCTTTCGCTCGCAAGGTTTGCACAGTAATGACTCCATCAACACGTTGAATAAGCTGCATCAGCTCATCCGGATTTTCCTCTGAAGTCTTGCTATGTTCATCTTTTCGCATAAAGACTGTAGCCATTCTGTAGCCGTTTACGATAACAATGACCGCAATAACGATCGCTGCCGCCGGATCAAAATAATAGAGCACCGGCACATTCAGCATTTTGCCAATAATCGCTCCGCTTGCGCCCACTAATGCTGCGACTGAACAATAAAGTCCTGTCATTCGATCCTTCGATGGAAAAAACAGCTGCTGCACGATTAGAGCAAGCGCGATGGCCACTGCCGCACTCCAGTGCGGAGCGCTCGTTACACGATCAGAAAGGTCTCTAATGGCAGATATACCAATTTCGAGCCCAACGATGAGAAGGACGACTGACAACAATATCGTTGTCGCCGTCTCTCCTCTTAAATCTACTGGTACCGCTTTGGCACCCGGGTTTGCCATTTTTCGCTGCCGGCTTGCCCTCAAACCTGAAAGGGCAACAACCCCGGCAGCGACCTCAGCCGCTGTTCGAAATGCATCCGCGAGCAGCGCTTTGCTTCCTGACAACCATCCTATTACGCCTTTAAATAGAGCCAGCAGCATGTTTCCCCATAAGCCGGCCCAGCTTGCGGACTCTGCTTTTACATATCGCTGTGTGGTTGACATTTATACCTCCTACAAGGTTTTGCGAATGCAAAACCTACTTCGTAAGCATTCAACTGCTTATAATTAAGCTGTTTTCTTAACAACAGCCTTCGGCTTTTGTCTGCCTTTTAGCATTAGCCATAGCGGGCTCGCGATACAAATGGACGAGTACGCACCGCTTGTAAGACCAATGATTTTTGCTAGGGCAAATAGCTTGATTGACTCGCTTCCGAAGATGAACAAACATACTGCAACGATAAGCACTGCTAATACAGTATAGATATTACGCGCCATTGTTTGCCAAATACTTGCGTTAACCATCTCAGCGAGCTGCTCACGGTTTTTATATTGACCAAACCGAAGATTTTCACGAATCCGGTCAAAAATAACGATTTTATCATTGATAGAATAACCGATCGTTGTCAACACCGCCGCAATAAATGGAAGATCAACTTCCAGACGGAATATCGAGAACAACGCGATAACGACAAAGGCGTCATACAAAATCGCAATGTTCGCAGCTAGTGCAAAGCGCCATTCAAAACGAATCATGACATAAATCATAATGGCTACACTGGCAATCAGTACTGCCCAGATCGTTTTGATCCCAAGCTCCTGCGCCATGTCCGGCGATACGACGTTAACCTCAGCGGATACTTGATCACCATACTTCGCTTTAAATAAGTCTTGAATTTCAGTAATTTTGGCTTGTGTAAGCACTTCGTCAAAACGAGCCGTTACACGTTCTTCACCTGTACCGCCAACTGTAGGCGTGATGCCTTCGATTCCTGCTTTCACAAGAATTTCTTTCGCGTCCTGCTGGGTTACTGCTTTGCCTACTGAAATATCCATATTCGTACCGGCCTTGAAATCAACACCGAAATTAAGGCTGAAAAAAAGCAAAGACAAGATGCCGATTACGGTTAACGTGATCGAGAACAGAAAGAACTTATTGCGGTTCCCGATGAAATCATAACGAATTTTTGTATTAAAGTTCACGGATTTCTGCCTCCTTCACACCATAGTAGCTTGGTTTTGTAAACAGGTTGCTCTTAATAAGGAGCATAATTAAAAAGCGGGACAAGAAGATGTTTGTCAGCATACTTACCAAAATACTGAAAATCATCGTTAATGCAAAACCACGAATCGCTCCGTTACCGATAAAGTACAATACTGCGCTTGAAATGATGTTCGTAATGTTTGCATCCATGATGGTACGGAATGAGTTTTTCGATCCAGCTTTAAGCGATGAAAGCAAGCTTTTTCCGCTTCGAATCTCTTCCTTTATCCGTTCATACATGATGATATTGGCATCAACCGCCATACCTATACCAAGCACAAAGGCGGCTATACCTGGGAGTGTCAGGGTCGCATTCATTAAATTAAATACTACGATCAAGAGCCATGTATAAGTAATTACTGTAATACCAGCTACAATGCCTGGAATACGGAACAAAATAACAAGGAATATCAAAATAATGACTGTTCCGATAACACCAGCTTCAACGGTGTCTTTCAAGGAAGCAAGTCCAAGTTTAGCGCCAACGCTTTGCGTATATTTCTCAGTCAGCTTGAGAGGCAATGCTCCGAGGTTAATCATATCGGCCATATCTCTCGCTTCATTTACGGTATATTCTCCCGTAATTGTAGCTGATCCACCTGAAATCGGTTCTCTTACGGATGGTCTGGAAAGCTCTTTATCATCTAGATAGATCGCTAAATACGAACCGATCAAACGAGTTGTAATTTCCTCGAATTTTTTCGCATCCTTAAGTTCGATCGTAACAAAAGGTTTGCTTAAGTTGTCATAACCAACACCTGCACCATTTTGCTTAAAATCGCTGCCGTCCAGCTCGATCTTGCCGTCAGGTCCGCGGAACGTTAAATTAATTGGTTTGGCAAGAATGTCTCTTACTTCATTCTCGTTCGCAACACCTGCAAGTCTCAAACGAATGCGGTTTGAGCCTTCAGTTGTAATTTCCGGCTCTACAATACCGAGCTCGTCAATCCGCTTTTCCAAACTTTTTGCCGTTTCCTTTAGTGATTGTGGTGTTACAGCTTCTCCACCTTCAAGCGGCGTAGCTTCGTACAAAACCTCAAATCCGCCTTTCAAATCAAGGCCTAGCCTTACGTCTTTCACTAGCGATGGGCTTGTCCAAGCGATAACGCCAAACATAATGACTACGATCGCAAGGAAGGCAATTATTCTCTTCCCGAACATACGTCTAAATCCCCCTTATGATCTCAATATTCCTATTATACAGACGGGACAAAATCGAGTCAAAAAAAAAGAAACCGTCAATTTAAAATTGGGTTCCTTTGTATGCGCTTATCGTCATGAAATTCATAAATTTCATAACTTTTAAAGATAAAATATCATTTACTAATTCATGTAGTTCGGGCTGTCCCGATTTGTTATATTTCTGGCTAACGCATTCCCAAACTTCTTGACCCGTTACATGTTCGTAGCCAATGAGATGAAATTCCTCCGCTTTGCTGTTGCATAGCTCCTCGATCATACGATTTAATTCTTCGTCTGCCATGCTGCGCCTCCCAAAAGCTTATGACATAAAGCTGTATCCCATCTATTCGCTGTGCCTCTGCCTTTTTCCTGCCCGCTTCACTGCTAATCTATAAATTCACTGACATGGAACTGGACATGCCGCGCATAAAGATGATAGTACATGCTTGTCTAAAGACTTCGACTCACATCAGTAGAAGGCAGCATTTGGTTATTCCATGATAGAGAAGAGGGTTCATCATAATGACAAAACGATCGGATCAAACAAAGCAAAACTTTATAAAAGGCGCCATGATATTGCTTGCCGCAGGTTTAATTAACAGGCTGCTTGGTTTCATTCCTCGCATTGCACTCCCCCGTATTATGGGGGCAGAGGGTGTAGGATTATACCAGCTGAGCTATCCGTTTCTAACGGTCATGATAACCTTAATCACAGGAGGCATTCCGCTTGCCGTTGCCAAATGGATTGCTGAAGCAGAGTCGCAAGGTGATTCCAAAAGAGTAAAGTATATTTTTCGAACGGCAATGCTCCTCGTTACTTCGCTAGGCGTATTGTTGRCCGCTCTCATGCTTCTTTTTGCACCTTGGATAACGAAGCATGTGCTGCCGGATGCCCGCGTATACCGCACCTTTATGGTTATGACACCTATGCTGCTCATTATTGGCATATCTTCGGTTTATCGAGGTTACTTCCAAGGCAAACAGAACATGATTCCTACCGCGGTATCTCAAATCGTAGAAACCTTGCTGCGCATTGTTGCATCGCTATCATTTTCCTTCATGCTCCTGCCCTATGGACTTGAATGGGCAGCTGCTGGCGCTATGCTTGGTGCCGTGCTTGGAGAGATCGGCGGCCTCGCCGTTCTGCTTTGGAAATACTACAGAGACAAATCCCGCATCAAACAAAAAGCTCTTAGTCATCCAAATGAAAAAGCAGGAAAAAACATTCCTGTATTGCGAAAATTACTTAGCTTATCCATTCCCGTTACAGGCAGTCGATTAGTCGGCTCCTTCTCCTACTTGCTGGAATCCATCTTTACCGTCCGAAGTTTAGCAGCGGCAGGAATTACAACAGGCATCGCCACTGCGCAATACGGAGCATTGCAAGGAATGATCATACCGCTGCTTTTATTGCCAACTGCATTAACCTACTCTCTTGCGGTTTCACTGGTACCCTCCTTATCCGAAGCGGCTGCTCGCGGAGATCATGCGTTAATCCACAAAAGGCTGCATCAATCGATGAGGCTTGCACTTGTTTCAGGGGCGCCTTTTGTTGTTATTATGGCTTTGTTAGCTGAACCGATTTGCCGTATCGTTTATAACCATGCCGAAATAGCTCCGATGCTCCAGCTCATCGCTCCCGTTGGCATTTTCATCTATCTGCAGGCTCCCCTGCAAGCAGCACTCCAAGCACTAAATAAACCGGGAACGGCATTAATTAACACATTAATTGGTGCGGTGGTCAAGCTATTTCTCATCGTTCAACTTGCATCGAATGCTGATTTTGGAATATACGGTGCTTTAATCGCTATTAATGTCAATATCGTACTCGTCACATTATTGCATGGCATTAGCGTATTGCGGTTCATTGGCTTCCATATGAAAGTGCTTGATTTTGTAAAAGTTGGTACTGCTATGATTATTATGGGAGCTGCCGCTAAGTTTACGATGAATCATGAACCTCTTTCCATGGAATGGGTAAATTTACTTCTTGCATGCGCAGCTGGCGTAATTATTTATTTAATCTTGATGATCGTAATGAAAATTATCGATCGCCACGATATGGCACGTTTACCATTGTTCGGAGCTTGGTTTAAATAACAATGATATGGTCGTCGAATGATAAAAACCGCGGTAAAGAAAGGGATAAGCCCTCTCTTTAACGCGGTTTTTTCTCGTGCGTATCAATAAACAACTTCCCTTTATAGTCAATCGTGCAAAAAAACACGTCCTTAAAATCGAAGACGCCTCTTTCCTGCAAAACATTTTTAAGCCAAAATCTTGTCTTTTCAAGATTTTCCAAGTTTTTGTCCTGCACCTTGCCATCCATAATAAGCGGGACAGGCAATATCTCAAAGCGATATTTCGGTGGAAAAATATTCGTTTGATTGTACTGCTTCAGCTTTTGGTCGGATCGCTCTGATTCCTGATCTTCATTACTGCCCTCTTCAGACTCATCAGCATTTTCCTTGGGTATGACGGACAACTTGCCGCTCGTCTCCAAAATCGCAAATTCAACATCCGATACAGCACTGATTTTATTTTCCCGTAACTGCAGCATTAGATCATCCAGATTGTACCGCTGCTTGCGCATAACGTCACTATTCAACTTGCCCTTGTCAATAATTACACTTGGTTTGCCATCAAACAGCAGCCTTAGCTTTCGACTTTTCATCGTCATAAAAGCACTGCCTACTTGAATAATCATCAAAACGACCATCGGTAAAATGCCTTCCCACATCGCCCGTTCCATGTCTTCAATTACAATGACTGCAATCTCTGCAATCATGACTGAAATAACGAGATCAAACACGGAAAGTTTACCGATTTCTCGTTTTCCCATAAAACGCATGATCAGAAATACGACGAAATAAATCATTATCGTCCGGATCAACAGGCCCCAAAATTCCAAAGGAAACCGCCTCCTCGTCTTTATCATTCGAGCTGACGCCAGCTGCGTTTTGTCCGTAAAGCTATTCTGACCTACGCGTTACAACATCATACTCCTGCTGTTTATACGAATATATGGCAATGCGGAATAAGCTGCTTATAAATACATACTGACAAGCTAATTCCTGTACTATTCTACCTAGCTTGACCATATGGATAAGTAATACGTTCATAACGCTGGGGGGAATATGATGAGCTCGGTTAAACAAGCACCTAAGCCGCCTTTAATCGCTTCGCCTTTGCTTGCCGGAGTGCTTTTTTCAATCATTTGGCTAGCAGTAGGCGCATTGCTGCTCTCACTGCTTTTGCATTTTACGGCAATGAAGGAAAGCAGTTTGCCCTCTAACGCCATGCTGGTTCACGGCTTCGCAGCACTGGCGGGGGGCTTTACATCAGGAAGACGCTCGGAGAACAAAGGCTGGTACAATGGCGCACTGCTCGGTTTGCTTTATGGCGTAATCGTTATCATAATCAGCTTCCTTGCATCAAATGCTTCTTTATCCGTTCACAGTGTCCTTCTTCTTGGAGCTGCTCTCCTATCAGGCGCATTTGGCGGAATGATTGGCGTAAATATGAAGAAATGAGCGTTTACAAAAAAAATAAAAAAACGACTGACATGAAATCATGTCAGTCGTTTTTTTATTATTTCTCTAAATCAACCGACGCTGGTGCGGAGTTGATAATTGTATTAATTGCGCTGCGCTCGAATGTCATTTTAGTTGTATCGTTGACACGAATAACAACCGTATCGTCACTCAGCTCAACGACCGTGCCATGCAATCCACCAATTGTTGAAATTTTATCGCCTTTTTTCAATTGGTTAAGCATACTTGCACGAGTCTTTTGTTTCTTCTGCTGCGGACGGATAAGCAAGAAATAAAAAACCGCAAACATAAGCACAAAAGGCCAAATCATTTGTAGGATATTAGTTGATCCTGCTTCACCTGCTGCTTGCAACATCGAAATCCCTCCTTTCAAAACCCTTTCTCATTATCGAACAGGCCGTAGCTTGTGAAGAAGGAATCCCGGAAATCCAAAAGCCGGTCATCCATGATCGCTTGCCGAACGTCCCGCATGAGTTGTAGCAAGAAATGCAAATTGTGATAAGTCGTCAGCCTCATACCGAACGTCTCATCCGCTTTAATTAAATGCCGGATATAAGCTCTGGAATAATTCGTGCATGTATAGCATGAGCACTCTGGATCCAGAGGACCATAATCCTCAGCGTACTTCGCATTACGGATGACGAGTCTGCCTTGGCTTGTCATGGTTGTCCCATTGCGAGCAATACGCGTTGGCAGAACACAATCGAACATATCAATACCGCGGATAGACCCTTCAATCAATGCATCCGGCGATCCAACTCCCATAAGGTAGCGTGGTTTATTCGCTGGCAAAATGGGTACCGTATAGTCGAGCACATCATACATCAGATGTTTAGGCTCCCCTACACTCAGTCCACCAATAGCATACCCCGGGAAATCCATGGAAGTCAAATCATTTGCGCTTTGAATACGCAAATCTTTGTACATCCCCCCTTGAACGATAGCGAACAGCCCTTGGTCATGCGGTCTTGCGTGAGCCTTAAGGCAGCGCTCTGCCCAACGTGTTGTACGCTCCAACGATTTCTTCACATAGTCATGCTCGGYAGGAAATGGCGGACATTCATCAAATGCCATCATAATATCAGAGCCAAGAGCATTCTGAATTTCCATCGCTACTTCTGGTGAAAGAAATTTTTTGTCGCCATTGAGATGGGAACGAAAGTGTACGCCTTCTTCGGTAATCTTACGCATTTCGCTAAGGCTAAAAACTTGGAATCCGCCGCTGTCTGTTAGAATGGGCCGATCCCAGTTCATGAACTTATGCAATCCACCGGCATTTCTTACAATGTCATGTCCCGGTCTTAGGAACAAATGGTAGGTGTTGCTCAAAATAATTTGAGCATCCATCGCTTTCAGTTCTTCTGGAGCCATCGTTTTCACAGTAGCTTGTGTTCCTACCGGCATAAAGGTAGGCGTCTCAATCACACCATGCGGAGTGTGTACACGTCCTAGTCTTGCTCCTGATTGTTTGCATTGTTTGATTAATTCATATTTTACAGCCACAATTCACGCTTCCTATTCCTAATTAGTAAATAAACATGGCATCGCCAAAGCTGAAAAATCGATATTCATGAGCAATCGCTTCTTCATAGGCGTGCATGACAGCATCTCGTCCAGCCAGCGCACTTACAAGCATAACGAGCGTTGACTTTGGTAGATGAAAATTGGTGAGTAATGCATTGACA
>NZ_JBFRDK010000008.1:0-76804 GCF_052113545.1 Paenibacillus sp. TAF43_2 | reverse complement strand
GTTGATTTTGAGCTTTAATTAGTCTAGACTTCATGATAACGCCTCCTAAGGTGAGTTCTGAGGGCTCCAACCCAGTACATACTCATCCTAGCGGGGCGTTCGTTTTTCTGCAAATCGAATCTACTAACACCTACAGGAATGTTAACGGGTAACGTTAGTAAAAGATATGAGGGTGATGATCTGAGAAAGAATTAGTGGTTTAGATTAGTCGTTCTTACTTTGCTTGTAGTCGCAATTATTGCGGTTATTCTATTATGGTTTTTTGGATACTATATCCTGCCAACTCCTCCCGATTGGGATTAAACTAACGAAGAACGATAGTTCAATTGTATTAGGTCTGCCATTCGGTAGCTTCTTCTCAACTAACGGGCAGGTTAACACAACAGTATTATGGAATATATTTGGGATATCTAATACCGTGAGGAGGAAAAACATTTGCGTTATAGGGCATCTTCCCTTTGTATCGTTAAAAGAAGAGAATCAATATTACTTGAACAATTCCCCGAAGAAGACGGTGTCATAACATTTGGCCCAGTTGGTGGCACGATTGAGTATGGAGAAGATAGTAAATCAGCTGTAGTACGGGAAGTAAAAGAAGAGATAAATATTGATATCATTGAACCAAAATTGATTGGGATTATCGAGAACATTTACCCATGCTACGGTCAAATTGGACATGAATATGACTTTATTTATGAAGCGAGCTTTAATTGCTCTGATAATTATGAAAAGGAAGTATTTGAAGGGATTGAGGGAGACAAAAGGTTTTTAGCTGTTTGGAAGAGCCTGAGTGATATTAAGGAAAATCCTCAATATAAACTTGTACCTGATGGTCTATATGAGATGCTTACAAGTGGGCAAGACAGTGTCTCTGAAATTAAACATATAAACACAAGAGATCTATTAGCTTTTTAAATCAATCGTGATTGAACTAACGGGAAACTATAGCTCAACACTCAATTCGGAGGAGGTTGCGGGCAAGGATCGGCAGCTTCGTTACATTAACGGGTAGTTTAACGCAGCATCTTAATACCTTATCTCGTTTGAAGTATAATGCTAAAACTATGTGCCGAGCGGAATTGTTGCTTCATTGAAGTAACGATTAGCTAAAGGACTTAATGCGGTAGGAGGGATATCTTGAAGAGATTGTTATTTATTCCGATACTTATCCTTTTAACAATATCTTTAGCGGACGTAATCTATTTCAATCTGAAAGAAGTGAGTTACCAATTGAGATGACTGCTTTCAACAGTCTTAATGATGAAAAACAAGACCAAATTCCTGTGAGTCCGAAAGATTCAGTTGTAAGGAAAGTGACTGTTAATAATAATTTGCTAATTTAATTGGTAGCTATTACGGAAAAGAAGTATACTCCGTTACATTTAATCATACTGAGTGTTTCAACTGAAAGTATCACGGTATGTGTTGATTTGGATAAAAAAAATTGTTGGACAAGGGTTCAGTGATTAAAATTACGAAGACTGCCAATTTTGTAATTCAAAATACCGCCTCGGATGAAGCTGTCGCCGCGAAGTGTCACCAAAATCGAGTACGGGCGGCGGTTGCCTGAGCCTGACTCCGCTCAATCCAAACGGATCAATAGGTGCAGTTGCATTGCAAACGAGAGAAGGGCACTCTAATTGCGGGCGCCCTTCTCACTTTATTTTCATCATAAAATGACGAACTTATAGAATTGCTTTTTGGTTCCATTATTGGATGTGAAACAAAGGTAGGAGGAAAGGATCTTTTATGGGAAACCGGACATTCCTGAACGTTACAAACGCCGATACAGATTCGGTCGATTATGAGAATACAGCTTTCGAGACGAATAATTTTCTCGCTCCAGTATGGTTTTGTCTGGTCAGCCAGGAGCAGTTCCAGCGCTATAGCGGGCAGCTTATGCAAGCATGGAGCAGGATTCAACCCCATATGGACCAACCGGATGTGGAGGATCTCCCTGAGTGGGAATGCTTTTCCGAGGCATTCCAATGGCAGATTCCATGGGCGGATGCTGCAGAGCAGCTGCGCCTGAGCTTACCCGGCACGCTGGCCCATTTCCCTTCTCTTGCCGCACCTGTGCATGAGTGGCTGGAAACCTTGTCGACCCATGTACAGCGGCATTCTGCTGCCGTTATTCATCTGGAGCTTTCACAATATTTCTCGTTTACGGGTGATCCCGCCCTCTATCTGAAAGACATTCAAGAATACGTTACGCTCTGGCAGTCGCCGCATCCCTCGCAGGTGAAGGTCTGGCAGGGAGCAGCCGCTAACTTCTATATGCTGAGTGGTGAGCATTTGCCATGGAGAGAACGTACGGCAGCTCAGCCGGAGCAAGCTCAGGAAATTCAGCCAGCACAGTCCACTCCTCCAACATCTGGGAAGCGCCAGGCCAAATGGCGGCAGGAGCTCTACATATGGTTGCTTGCGATTCTGTCCGCAGCCCTCTTTCTTACCGTCTATGTCAAGACCTCCAGTGGATGGTTGGCGGCGCTCGGCTTCCTCATCCCCTCAATGTTAATCGTTTTGTGGAATGTGATTTTCGGTTCTAAAAAAACCTCCCGCCAACGGATGGAGGCGGCTATGGCCTTGAAGAGGAACAGTACCCGCTCTTATGCTGTGCTCAGGATTGAATATTTTGATGGGCATTCACCAATTGGGGTGGATGGCATGGAAACCGGCCCTTCGGAGAATA
The DNA here is from genome assembly GCF_052113545.1 of Paenibacillus sp. TAF43_2. Taxonomy (NCBI): domain Bacteria; kingdom Bacillati; phylum Bacillota; class Bacilli; order Caryophanales; family Paenibacillaceae; genus Paenibacillus; species Paenibacillus sp. TAF43_2. Next base: position 74,112 of record NZ_JBFRDK010000008.1, on the reverse strand, counting down.
AATCATTACCGGATCTTATCCCCTGGCTGCAAATCATTCAAGCGAAAGTGCTTTCATCTCATGAGGTTGGGCTCATGATTTCTACAAAAAATCCACCAGTCTCTACCTTACAACTTCATTTTAAGCTGGATGAACAGCTGGTAGCCAAGGATACTGTATCAGCGGTTAATGCCATTGTGTTGGCTCATAAAATGTCCGTTTAACTGCAATGACTTCGACCTCAATCTGGATTGGCAGCTTCGTTGCGCTAACGGGCAGGATTGTCTCAAACGATGAAGAACTCTTTTACGTAAGTAAGCTTCGCTAAACTAACGGGCAGTTTAGTTCCAATATGTAGTATGATTAGAACAAAAAAGGTGATTAAATGGAACTAATCAGGGTTTCTTTCGAAAAGAAAATGATATTACGCAATCTTATGGAATTATACCAGTACGATATGAGCGATTTTGAAGATGACGGAGAAGATGATGTAAATGAGTATGGTCGAACTAACGGGTAACGATAGTTCAATAATAATGCCCCTCATTGCGAAGGCCTTCGTATATGACTGGGAATAATATTGGGGGCGTGGAAGTGAGCGATGATCTAGTAAAAAACAGAGTAGTTCAGATCCTCAATGACATGCTTAATGGGAAGATAAATATTATACTTGGATGCCTTGAACTGGATGGGTTATGGCATCAAGGCCATACCTTTATTGGAATAGATTTTGGAGAGCATTATCACAATTTGGCTCATATACCCTTACCTGCGCAATATCATTTGTGGAATCAAGAAGCGTTAAAGGAACGCATAAAAGAACTAGATGCATACAAGCCAAATATCTTATATACAGCGAGATTATTGTTAGACGAAATAAATATAGAACGTCGTTAAGCTAACGGGACACGATAGTTGAAAAGTCGTAGCCATAGCAATGGCAGTCTAGATCTTTATTTCGCGTCCTAGTCTGCTGCTGTTGCTGCGGATTTAATTTGCAAAGTCTGATGATAGTTGAGGACGAGTTACGTGTTTAAAAGCAGCTCCTCTATGATTTATTTTGGTAATTTGAATAGACTGTTTTGTAGAAGGAATCTCAATGGAAGGACAGATGTGAAATGGAGAGAAAAGCAACAGTAAAATTAGATGATCTAATTACTGAAATTGAAATTCAAATGGATGAGACCCTAACATACATAAACATCCAGACAGGAGAAGTAATAACATTATCGAGAGAAGAGATGAGAGCGGCAGAAGATGAAGAGCTGCTTGACAATTATCCGGATTGGGAACGAGAGAACATTGAACAAGCCATAAAAATTATAGAGGATGAAGACGAGGTTTACCTCGATTTCACATTAAGAAACGAGTTCCATGAGTATGAACTAATAGAAGAATTTATTGAGACATTAGACAAAGCAGAGGTTCGAGAAAAATTGTTTGGAGCTATTCAAGGAAGAGGAGCATTTAGAAGATTTAAAGATGGAATCATTGAACATGACGTCGAAAGACAATGGTATGAATTCAAAGAAAAAAAGGTGAAGGAATTAGTTATGGAATGGTGTAAAGAGAAGGGTCTTATAATAGAGGAATGAAGTGTTATTTATTGGGAGGATAAACATGGCTTTAGACAATTAGATATCTCTACAAGAGTCAAGCCGTCAGTCAATTTGTATAAGGAGGAACCTTCATTTGAAATGGACGGTCATACCCATACCCCATACTGTCATCATGGCAGTGGCACTTCACAAGAAGAATATTTAGAACGAGCGATTAATTTAGGATTCGAGCGTTACACGTTCAGTGAACATGCCCCTTTACCATTGAACTGGATCGATGATGCTTCGTTATATAAAAGGCCAGCAATGCCTTACAGTGAACTTTCTCTGTACATCGAACATGCCAAGCATTATAAGCAAGAATACAATGGAAAGATAGATGTTGCTGTTGGTTTAGAGCTAAATTACTTACCAGGTAAATTTGATTTCACTGAAAGAATAATAGATGACTTTGATCAGGATTTAGAAGACATTATTTATTCTGTGCACTGTATACCCGGTATGGGTGGAATGAGATTAATTGATTACCGACCAGATTATTTTAAAGAATATATATTAAAGCATTACGGAACGATGGAGAAGGTTGTTGATGAGTACTACAACTATATTGAAGAAGCAATTGAGTGGATCTCCCAATTCTCTATACGGAAAAGAATTGGACATATTAATCTAATTGAAAAATTTAAAACCGACTTGCCTGAAATAGATGAAGAGGAGAAAATTATTTCGCTCCTCCTTAGAATGAATGTTGGACTTGATGTGAAAACGGCAGGATTAAGGGTAGATACATGTGGGAAAGCGTATGTGCCTGAATGGTTCCTGATTAAATGTAGGCACCATGGGGTTTCGTGTATATACGGGTCAGATGCCCATTCTCCAGATCACTTAGGGATTGGATGGGAGTGGTTTGTGGAGCTAGAGCACTACGCTAACGGGACACGCTAGTTCAATACTGTAGGCAGATTAAAACCTCTCCTTAGAAGCAAACTAGATTTAATAGCTTCTAAAGGGAGGTTTTGTTATGAACTTAAATGAGTTGTGGAGGTTGTATGAAGCTGACAAACGTATTCAAGGGTTCAGTCCAAAAACATTAAAGGCATACGCCCTTCAGCACAAAATGTTAATACTGGAGCTAGGTGGCCTCGATATAACGGAGGTAACGTTAACAATGCTTAAGGAGTACTTGGCAAAACAAGCAGATCGGTTGAAGCCAAGCAGCCTAGGCCATCGAATTCGGTTTGTTCTTCTCTTTTCCGTTACGCGTATGAAGAGACGTATCTGACTTCAAATCCCTCTCTAAAATTGAGAGAACCAAAATTAGATAAGCGCATTCCTAAGTTTTTGATTGAGGAGAGCGTTATACACTTGAAGATCTCTTGTCAGTCACTCAGGGAAAGAGCGCTGCTTGAGTTTCTTTACTGTACCGGCTGCCGGGTTGGGGAGGTGGAGAAGATCAATATCGAGGACCATAATTGGGAGAACTGCTCAGCAATCGTTAATGGCAAGGGTTCGAAGCAGAGAGAAGTTTACTTTACGACAGAGTGCAAAGTATGGTTAAAGAAGTACCTGGCCAGTCGTGGGGATTCCTGTAAAGCCTTATTTGTTATGGAGGATATGCGAATGATGCAGCCGGAGCCGTCATTGGAGATAATCAAACAATTATTTTTGAACGCAGGTTTGGAAAGGCATTGGGAGAAATACAATCAGTTAGTGAAGCCTGGTTTCTTCCTAGAACCGACTATAGCACCAGAAGATGAAATTCCTATCGGAAAAAGTAAGATTGGAGGGAACCCTGATATTCCAATGGGTTTTACGTGGCCGGACTGGGAAGGGCATCCAATGAGTTTTATAGCACAAATAAATTTAGAGGAATTTCCTATGTCTTCGATAGATCATAATTACCCTGCCACTGGGATTCTTCATTTTTTTTATCCTTGTGATGATGATGTGCTTTTCTCTGATGAATTTTTATATGACGCCTTTCCAAAAGATCAAAACGTGGTGCTTTACACATCTGATTTATCCGATCTGAAACGAATTAAGGCAGATCCCGATATCATTTCATTTTCGAGTTGTTTAATGAATTTAAAATTTGAAAACATGATTCCGGTTAACTCACTTATTAATGAAAAACGTTTATTTGATAACGACGAGGAAGCGTATGTCCTCTACGAGAACTTCTGCTCTTCATATTATGAGATGTGTAATCATGATATTGGATTTCGCTTTTTTGGTTATATAAATGGATTACAGTATGACTTTCAAGATGCTGATACTGAGTTGTTATTTCAGGTAGATACCAATGATGAAATAGGAATGCAATGGGATTTATCAGGATTACTTTATTTTTATATTACAAAGGAAGATTTGCTGAATAGGAATTTTGATGAAGTGTTTACTGATCGGGTCGGTACTTAGTATGCGGCCCCATAAAATCCCCCCATTTGTTAGGAACTAAATAGAAATTCTGAACAAATCCCACTACGTTTACTGGAAGTCGAGACACTCAGCCATACGGATGAACGATAACTCAATCCTGACACGACGGAAGCCGGCCAATGACCGGCTGGTGTTTTCTCAACTAACGGGCAGGATAGTTGAAGAACATACACGGTGAACCATACCATAAATGACGGCTAAAAATTTTGTTGTGGAAAGTGACCTAACAATACGATCAACCGGAATAGTCCAATGCAAACGAAGAAAACAACACGTAGTGCGATATGCACTCGTGTTGCTTTCCATGTTTTAATATCCATACTTTTATATAACATATATGTTGTTGCTAGATAGGCTTGCCTGGCTATTAAAGATGCGAACCGCCGCTTGCGTCGATCAACTGACCGGTTACCCAGCGGCTGTCCGGAGAAGCGAGGAAGGCGGCGATATCCGCAACGTCTCCGGGTTCTCCCCAACGGTTGAAAACGGAAAGGCCTGCCGCATATTTTTGTCCGTCTGGATGACTCAAAGTTCCTTCATTCATCTCGGTGTTGATGATGCCGGGTTGGATGGAGTTGACCGTAATATTTCTGCTCCCCAACTGCTTGGCCAGCAGCAGTGTAAAGGTATTGATCGCTCCTTTTGTCATGCTGTAGGTGAAGACACCCGGGGAAGCTACCCGTGTCACGAAGGAAGAAATGTTGATGATGCGCCCGCCGTCCTTCAACCGCGGCAAAGCTTGCTGCATTACAAAAAACGGCGCTTTGACGTTAATCGTCATCACTTCGTCAAAAGTAGCTTCCGTCGCTTCTTCGAAAGTAAGAATTTGCCCGATTCCCGCGTTGTTGACCAAAATATCGAATCCGCCGCCGTCCCCGTGCTCTCGAATTGCTTCGTCCAGCGCCGCGATCAACTCGCGAATGCCGTCAGGCGTGCTCAAATTGGCGCCAATCGCACAGGCGTTTCCTCCGTTTTGGGCGATTTGTTGCACGACCGCTTCTGCTTCATGGCGGCGTTGACCGTAATGTACGGCGACAAAAGCGCCCTCCTGCGCCAGACGTAACGCGACGCTGCGCCCGATCCCCCGGCTGGCCCCCGTTACTAACGCTATTTTTCCTGTCAATTTGCTCATCAGTACTCAGCTCCTTATTCTCTGTTTCTCTATAGTTGTAACATAGGAGCCGTTTTGAAATGTTGCTCTCTTATTGCTTCGGATGACCGCACTACCGTTCACGTTAGCGTCGCTCATGTTCGCGTTGTCCGTATCGACGACTGTTGCTGAAGAAGCGGAGCGTTCGTCTTTGTTCCCCGACTTCGACCTCCCTCCTTTACTGTCTTTCAGCCTGAATGCTGTACCGGCTAATTTTGACCATATAGGCCCGACGGAAATTATCCTTGGAAGCTCGAAAGCCGACCAAGATAGGGTCGCCTTCTTGCATAAGCTATGGGGTTAGTCCGCAAGATGCAGACTTCTTAACGACAGGAATCCACACTTCCATTTCATACATATTGTTGCCACGATCGTAAGTCATTTCAAACTCGGGCTGGGACAAGCGAGGTGATTGAAATTCTTGGCTTGCACATAAACGCGGAGACGTCAAGCTACCGGGTACGATAGTTCAATAAAAAAACGGAAGTAGCCGATCACAATGATCGGCTGCTTCATTATGCTAACTGGCAGTTTAGTTATAATTGTTTACTACCTTCTATATCATTTGTGAGATGCTATAATTGTGAAATATAAGTAAATGGGAGGGGGTACAACTAATGGAAAATAAATTGCCTTTATTTATCGTAACAGGTGCAAGTGGGTCAGGGAAAACATATGTCATTAAGGAACTACGGAGATTGATGCCTGATTTTGATATTTTTGACCCTGATAGTCTTGTTGAATTTATTGGGCATGATTGGGAGAAAATGCGAAATATTTGGCTTAGGGTTGCACGAAATATCGCTCAAAGTGGGCGCATGACTATAATATGCGGAACAATGATGCCTTGGGATATTGAAAAATGTGCGGACTATCCATTTTTTAAGCATGTATATTACCTAAACCTACATTGTGATGAAGAAACTCGCGAGAAACGTCTTCGTGAAAGAAATTGGTCAGAGGAAGAGATTCAAAACCACAAAAACTTTGCAAAACGATTGCTTGAAATTGCTGATGAGGTCTATAACCCACCTATGCCTACTATTGATACAACGGATGCTGATGTAACCGAAGTTGCCTCTCAGATAAAAGAGTGGGTTCTCCAATACGCTTGAACTAACAGGGAACATTAGTTGAACAGTACAAGAAGCAGATACTACGGTAGCTGCTCCTTGTTTTTATTAAGCTAATGGGCAGGATAATTCAATCGTTTCTAGAATATTCCCTGAGTTGAATAATTTTATAAAGTATGAATATAACGTTATCTGAAAAATACGAAAAGATTATTTTTTGAAGGGATGATTAAATTGAAGCAAGGAATATTAGTTTATCTAAATGGAACTTCAAGTTCTGGAAAAACCTCGATATCGACTGAACTGATAAACCAGAAAGAGATTCCTTTTTATCATTTATCAATTGATGATTTTTTTAATAATTACAATGATTTTATTAATAATAAATTTCCAGATGAACCTCCAAGAGAAATAGATCATCAAGTTGTCTCACAATTACTTGATGATTCCATATTCTCAGTGTACCATTCGACAATTAAATTGTTATCAGAACTGGGTTTTAATGTAATAGTAGATACCGTAATCGACAAGGACAAGAGGTTTAATGAGTTTCTTGATCAATTTTTCGATCAGTCTACGTTATTTATAGGTGTAATATGCTCGAAAGAAGAACTCATAAGAAGAGAGCAAGCAAGAGGAGATAGAAAAATTGGACTGGCAGCTTCACAGTTTAGCAAAGTATATTGCTTTGATGAATATGACCTCGAAGTAAATACTGAAGATATGAACCCAAAAGAATGTGCCGAAAAAATATTAAATTTTATTAAGTCCGATAAGGAATACTCGGTATTTAAGAAATTAAGCAAAAAAAATGTTAGTGTTTCCTAGATGGCGTATCCAGATACCACCATATTCAAGCATTGGGGCTATCGCCCCTCAGCGTCCGAGGGATTTCGGGATTGAGCTAACGGAAAACGTTAGTTCAATAAACAGCGGCAGTTTTGGACTAAATATCTGAGTCCAAGGCTACCGCTGTTTCTATTTTTAAGCAGTCTARYTGATTTATTACTCGAGCATATCCCGCGACGATATGTTTCCTCAGACAGCGCATGTGGAGTGTGTGGTAAGGATATATCGGGATTGAAGAAAATGAAATAAGGTCATTGATAGCGCGTGCATCGATAGCGGCACCCAAGTGATAATGAAGCAGGCATAGACCAAAGCCCTATGCTACTGTCGTGTGTTTAGCAGCATCAGACCGGAGATTTTCTTTGTAAAATAGAATGAGACCCTTCCGGTTGGATATTGTCCAGCCGGAAGGGTCCGCATTTTTCTGTTTACGATTTTACTTAGCCCAATATTCGACCAACCTTACAAAGATAGTGGCTACTTCGGCGCGGGTGGCGGTGGCTTTGGGGTCAAAGAGGTTGTCCGGCTTGCCTAATACAATGCCGATGCCCCGCAGCGCCTGAACTGCTTCCAACGCCCATGAGCTGATCTCACTCTCGTCCGCGAAGGACTTAGATTGGCTTTCAGGTATCTCATAGCCCTTGTACTTCATGTAGTTGTACAGTATCACCAGCATCTGCTCGCGTGTCATCGGTGAATTGGGGTCAAACAGGTCTGCGTTTATACCGTTGACTATGCCGCTTTCGGCCGCCCACTCGACTGCCGCCGTGTACCACTGCCCGTCCGTCACGTCGCTAAAGCGGGAACTCGTGTATCCGGAGCGGTTTACGTTCTCAAGATTGGCCAGTACCTGCACGAACATTGCGCGTGTCATTGAGGTGCCCGGTGAGAACGTCGTGGACGTCGTGCCGTTGAAAAGACCGTATGTGTAGGCGAAGTTTACGTAGCTGTAGAACCAGTCGTCCATGTTGACATCCCTGAAAGGATTGCCCGACATCACGAGGAAGCCCAGCGGGGTGTCGTCATCGAATACAAGCTCCGTACCCTCATGGATGTTCAGCGACATGCCGTTGTCTAAGCCGACACTCGCGCCGCCCGGTCCTACCACAACCGCGCCGCCGCTCTGTATCTTCGAGCCGCCGTGGATATCCACTTGGTTGCCGTTCGGCAGGTTCACATGCGCGTCTCCGCCGCCCACTGTGACCGTACCGTCGCCCGCTATCGTCGAGCCGCCCGGAATGGTCACTGTGCTGTTGCCGCCGGGTAGTGCCACTTCGGCGCTCTTGTCCGCCGGAATAGTCACCTTACCGTTTGAGTCTATAGTTGTGCCTTCGGGTACCTTAATCTTCGTCCCACCCTTGGTCGCAATCTCGCCGCCGCCGGGTAGGGTGGTGTTGCCGTTTTTGTCTGTGACCGCGGGCTTATCCTTAGGAGTATTCACTGTGTAGTTCGACTTCGACAATCCAGCGTCTGTCCCGGTGCCCGTATTGCCGCTGTTGCCACCAGAAGGATCGGGCACAATGGGAGTCGTCGTCTTCGTCGGCGTAGCCGTTGCACTGATCTCCGCGCCGTCGCCCTTCGCACTTACCGCAACGACCTTGAAGGTGTAGCCTTGGTCGTTTGTCATGCCCATGAAGGTATATTTGGTCTCCGCCGCACCCAGTGTGACTGGCGTCACGTTGCCGTACCAGACCTTGTAACCCAATATCGCGCTGCCACCGTCGTCAGCCGGAGCAGTCCAGCTCAATGTGACCTGTCCGTCACCCGCCGTCGCCTTGAAGCTGCCCGGAGCACCGGGCACGTCCGTTTTTCTCTGCGCGAACATCCAATCAAAGACGTCTTTGTAGTCATTGTCCCAAGCCGACAAGTTAGAGGACTGCGCCGTTGGAGCTATGCTCCAAGTCCCCATAGTTATCTGGTTGTAAAGAACCGCAGCTTCAACCTCGTGCGCTACATAATCAGCCAGGACAGGGGTGTTGGCCGGATTCGGCCTCTGATTCGGCTGATCAAATTGATTGTAGGGCCACGTAAGAGCCTCATTGCTCTCAAAGCGCGAAGCCCTCGCGTTAATCATTTTCGGCATATTGGTGTTTATGAAGTTATTGAGGTTAGTCTGGTATACTCCAACGTTATTAGCATTTATAAACATCCAATAGGCCAGTTCGGTGTGAGCGGCGTTGGCGTTCGCGTTCGGTGAGCCGCTTACCGGAGACATAGGTGCGGCGGCCGCGAAGAAGCCGGGGTAGGCGTTAACTAAGTTGTTCGTATACTGGCCGCCCCATGAGAAGCCCGCCGCGTAAATACGATTAGGGTCTGCTGCGCCGCTAGCAACCAGATCGTCTATAACCTTCTTAACATTGCCTGTGGAGGGAGTAGACGTGCCATTATAGGAAATATTTAATATATGGCTGGCGTATTTTTCGGGATTTTCTTCCATTTTCTTCATTAGAGCGACCGAGCCGTTGGCGGATTTCATAGCCGCTTTTTGGTCAGTTGCTGCGTTTGTGCCGCCGCGTGACATGCCGTGGGTATAGACATATAGAGGCAATCCTTGCATAATGTTACCGCTTTCATCCTTGTGAAGGTAGAGCGCGCGATTGACCGAATTGCCCGTGGGTGTTGTAAACTTGTCAAGGATCGGATTCACAACTTTTTCCTGTTCAAAAACCACGTTGCGAAGCGGACTCCCTTCTGTCAATACAATCTCGCTGTTTTGGACGATGTTGTAAACCTGCTTTGTCGAGTTACTGCTGCCATCCAGCGTTATATTGCCGCCGCTCGCTGAATAAAAGTCAGACTCAACTACGATGTAACGGCCGCTTGCCAGTCCGGCCTGATAATCCGGTGAATTGCTTACCGTCCCCAGATAGCCGCGCACCTTCGGTTCGTCATTGGCGTATACCCTTGTGATTTTGCGCGTCCCTTCAAAGGTCACCGAGTCACCGTTCAGGGTTGTGTTCCTAGCCGAGACGGTAAACAAGCTCGGATTAAGCTGGGAGCCTAACGCTGCCTTCCCCTCGCCTAAGTCAATGATGACAGCCGTCGTGTACTCGCCACGGGCGAAGTTGTCATTCCATACGATAAAGGGAAGCATCTTCGCGTCCGGATCGTTTTTGAATGTCACATGAATTGTATGGTCAGCGTTAACATTTAAAAAGGTATAAGTGCCAGCGAATAGAGTCACGGCCTCGCCGTCTACCGTTACGGTATCCACAATTTTGCCGTGATTGGGGGTAAACGTAAATTCTTTATTTGAGCCATTATCTAGTCTCAGAACATCACCGGGTGGATTCGGCGTTATTTCACCGCCCGATCCCGCCGTGGCGGTGATTGAGAATCTGGTGTCCACTTCATTGGCTGAAGAGAGCTGCAGGCTGTCTATAAATGAAACATCGCTGGAATAAGCCGCGTCAGGAACTCCGAAACAGGAAACGACTTCATAGCGGTCACCGCCCTTTTCCGTCGAGTTATTGATATAAACCTCAAAGGTAAGCATGCCCTCCTCCAAGGTCAAGGTTCTTTTGGGTATTCTCATCTCCACGATATATCCTTTTTCCGTGATCTGGGTCCACGCAGCTCTTCCCGGAGCGGCCTGCCCTGAAAACACGCCCGTCGCGCTGACTCGCCATTGGTTTGAGCCTCCGGTTCCGGTGCCGACATAAAACTCCAGGCTGTCGTACTGGTGATCTCCACCGGCTCCCTGATATAGATTGCTGTCCTCCACAACTACGCGTGCATACAGGTAGTTGTGGTCCCAAAGGATTTTGGCTGTGCCTGTGGCATGGGGTCTGGAGTCGCCGGGCACAGTGCTTTTGTTGATTTGATGCTCCATTGTCAGGGCCCACAGTGGGTCGTCTGACCCGAGTTCGGGAGTTCCGAAAATGGCGGTCGGCGTTTCATTCGCTTCTGCGTTCTCGATGTTGTCAGTGTCGGCGGCATAGCTGGTAGGCATTAGCGACGCCATCATTACTAAGCAACAGAGGAACGCGAGCATGCTGCTAAATCGTTTTTGCATAAATGAAAATCCTCCTTATTTTTCGATTCGGTGCGCCCACGGCTTAACCGCATCGTATTCGGACACATTGTCAATTTGACAAACGCCCAACTATATGATGTGGTATATTTACCAGGTATTCAACCTGTCAAAATATAGAATCTATGGAAACGCTTTCTCCGAGAAATCTTTGAAAATAATCATGATTCAATTCAAATAAATGCTGATGTTAAAGTGGCTTATTTATCTCATATTGAAGGCGAAATGCTAAAGGATTCTAATACAATACTAGAAGAATTCATCGGAGAAATTGTTAATCAAAAGATGGAATCTTTATCTGGCGGAAAAAAATATGCTTCAATTGGCTAAAGTTTTCGCCAGTAAAGCAAACGTATTGCTTCTTGATGAACCGACAAGTCATTTAGTCACCTATACACAAATAGTACTGGAGGAAGCCATTGAAGACCATAAAGGTGCGATTGTCATGATTTCTATGCTGTGGTAAATGGTATGGATTATGTTTTAATCATTGACGGTAAGACGATAGAAAAAAATAGTTGAAACGAAAATAGAATTGGCTTTATAAGATACAGATTTTGTACTTGCAAAAGTATTGGTTTAATGAGCTATTTCTAATGAACTGATAAATCAGAAAGAGATTCTTTTTCATCATTTATCAATAGATGATTTTATCAAGGATTTTTTTAATAATAAATTTTCAGATGTTGAACCTACAAGAAAAGTAGATGAGCAAGTTATCGCACATATGCTCGAAAGAAGAACTCATAAGAAGAGAGCAAGCAAGAGGAGATAGAAATATTGGACTAGAAGCTTCAGCATCATTTTCTTCAAGGAAAAAAGGAAATATAAACAAATAAGCGAATAAAAATATGGATTATGATGCTATCAAAGGAGTAGAAGCGAAAATGCCTAATCAACTTAGCTCTCTTACCGTATTAATGGTATCCGATTTAGCAAAGTCTCAAAGCTTTTATCGCGATTCGCTTGGTTTTAATGTAACCGATTGGTGGGCAGAGCGCGGCGGCTTGCATGGCGTTGCACTTAAGCTATTTCAAGCGGCCGACCCTTCGGATGTAAGGCCGAACCAGCGTCCAGCTGGCGGCGGTTATGCCGTGGATGTACAGGTTTACACAGAAACATGGGCACAATTGGATGCGCTGTACGAGGAGTTCCGCAGTAAAAATATTATCATTTCCGTGGAGCCAATCATTTATGCAGATGGAGGACCATGGAAAGAGTTCGTCATCGASGACCCGGATGGCTACCACTTTGCATTCGGCGGAACAGATGGCAACCCAGGCAACTAATATAGTGAAAAAAGCTGCCAATCAATGGATTCGGCAGCCTTTTATTAAAATAAGCTAGACGTTAACAGGAGTAGCCTCTACCATCCAGTCAAATGGATCTGCAATTTTGCCCATTTGAATGCCCGTTAGCGTATCGTAAAGCTTCTTGGAGATTTCGCCTGTCTGGCCTCCATTGATGACGAGAACATCATCCTGCCAGTTCAGTTCTCCAATAGGAGAAATAACAGCAGCTGTACCTGTTCCGAAAGCTTCCTCTAATGCGCCGCTGCGGCCAGCCTCATACAGCTCTTCGATCGTAATCGGACGCTCGACAACTTCAATATTCCAATGACGGAGCATATGAATGATGGAATTGCGAGTCACCCCATCGAGAATACTGCCGTTTAGTGCAGGCGTATGAACAACGCCGTTGATTTTGAAGAAAACGTTCATGCTGCCGACTTCTTCAATGTATTTGCGATGTACGCCATCGAGCCATAGCACCTGAGAATAGCCTTTCTCTTTAGCAAGCTCCTGCGCTTTCAGACCAGCAGCATAGTTGCCAGCAGTCTTCGCTTCGCCAACGCCGCCCTTAACGGAACGAACATATTCGGACTCAACGAAGATTTTTACCGGGTTTACGCCTTCTGTGTAGTAAGCGCCTACCGGCGACATAATGATGATGAATTTATACTCTGTAGACGGTGCTACACCAAGCTGAGGTTGAGTCGCTATGACGAAAGGACGAATATAAAGCGACGTGCTAGGTGCAGTTGGAATCCAGTCCTTATCAACTGAAATAAGCTGCTTTAAAGCTTCAATGGTTGAATCGATATCGAGCTCAGGCACGCTGAGACGCTCGTTAGAGCGATTCATTCGTTGTATGTTTTTTTGAGGTCTGAACAGCAGTACGCGACCATCGTCGGTTTTATACGCTTTCAAGCCTTCAAAGATCGTTTGTCCATAATGAAACACTTTAGCTGCAGGGTCTAATACGATCGGTTGGTAAGGCAGAATACGCGGCTTGTGCCAGCCGTTGTCCGTCGAATAATCCATAATAAACATATGGTCAGTAAAATGATTGCCGAACCCAAGCTGGTCCACTTCTGGTTGTTGTTTCTTGTTTTTGGTTAACTCGATTTCCAATGATTGTAGCAAATGGCCCATCTCCCTTTATTGATCGTTAATTGAATGCTATCACTTCATGCGATATATTTAAAATATCTATTTTATTGAATGTCCATACCTTTAGGGTATGAACGGACGGAGTGATCGAATTGGACATGCGGCAGCTTAAATACTTCTTAACTATAGCACAAGAGGGACAGGTTACGCGCGCTGCAAAGCTGCTTAATATGGAACAGCCGCCTCTTAGCAGGCAATTGAAGCAAATGGAAGAGGAGCTTGGCGTCAAGCTGTTTGAGCGAAACGGCAAAGGGTTGATTTTGACCGATTCAGGAGAGCTGCTCAAGAAGAAGGCGGAGTCGCTGCTCTTGCAATTTGATGAATCCCTCAGAGAGGTAAAGGGGATGGAGGAGGGGGTTCGCGGCGTCCTGTCGATCGGGTCCGTTGTTTCCTGCATTTCCTTATTGCCCAAAAATATTGAGCTGTTCAGAGAAAAATATCCTCAAGTTACGTTTAAAATATCGGAGGGCGATCACTTCTATCTTGGTGAACAGCTGGAGAAGAGGGCCATAGATTTAGTTATCGCTCGGCTGCCGTTTGAGGCACAGAAGCATCCGCAGCAATACTCCATTATGCCGCTGCCATCAGATCCGTTTGTCGCCGTTATTCCAAGCTCATGGACGGAATATGCAGGAAAAGAAGCACTGTGCATGAAGGAGCTTGCCCAGTTTCCGTTTCTCACCTTGAAGACGGATCGAACGACTCGCATGCATGAGCAGGTCGTGAACGAGTGCAAACGGCACGGCTTCGTTCCTAATATTATATGCGAATGCTCTAGCGTCGCCATTATTATGTCCCTTATCGCTTGCGGCATTGGGGCAACCGTATTTCCGAAATCGGTTATGTCTTCTTTTCCAAGCACCGTCGTCAAAATGCTCAACATTGAGGATGCGGACTTTCAGTCGGGCGTCGGCATTCTGTGGCTGAAGGATCATTATTTGCCCAAGCGCGCGCAGCAATTTATTGAAAGCTTTCGTACTGAAATGTAATAAAGGAGGAGACAACACTTGGATCAGCTACCTATAAGATTAGCGGAAGCCAAGCTTCGTATGTATGAGCAGCAGCATGTTCTGGAAATGCTTGCAAACCTGCCGGAGCAGGAGAAAAACAAGCTGGCTGCGCAAATTATAGAAATTGATTTTGAGCGGATAGCCAAAGCTTTAGCTGGCCGCAGCGATACTAAGAAGCTGAACAACGATACGATATCCGCGATACCGTTTGAAGACTGGGAAGATTTTGAACAGGGAGAAAAAGCGGCATATACCGAAAAGGGCTGGGAGCTGCTGCGAGCTGGGAAAGTTGGAGTTATCGTTGTTGCTGGCGGGCAGGGCAGCAGGCTTGGCCATGATGGACCTAAGGGTACGCTGGATATTGGACTTCCATCCCATAAATCTTTATTTCAGCTTCAAGCAGAGCGGCTGCTGTATTTATCGAGAAAAGCCGGCAAGTCTATCCCATGGTATATCATGACTAGCCCCGATAATCATGAAGCAACGAAGGCATTTTTTCATTCCTTGCAATACTTTGGTTATCCATCAAAGGACTGTTTCTTCTTCCAGCAAAATACGATGCCTGCGCTCGATCATGACGGTAAGCTGCTGTTATCGGAGGACGGAACACTTATGCTGGCCCCAAGCGGCAATGGCGAATGTTTCGCGTCGCTAAAACGCACAGGAGCTATTGCTGATATGAAACAAAGAGGCTTAGAGTGGCTGTTTTACTATAATGTAGACAATGCGCTTATAAAGGTCGCAGACCCTGCTTTTATTGGACTAGCTGCGTCACGCAATCAGATGGTTGCAACAAAGGTTATCGAAAAAACGGATGTTGACGAAAAAATCGGGATATTATGTTTGAAAAATGATCACCCGGCTGTGCTCGAGTATAACGAAATTCCGTCATCCATCAAGGATAAAAGAACGAATGACGGACGATTGTTTTATAGCTTAGGGCATATATCTATCCATTTATTTAAGCTGGACTTCATAGAAGAGCATGCAGATACGGATATCCCTTTCCATATTGCCTCCAAAAAGATGAAATACATGGACGCCGAAGGAAGCATCATCACACCTACGGAGCCAAACGCTTATAAGCTCGAACGCTTTATTTTTGATTTTTTTCCATTGGCCGAAGAAGTTACTGTTATACGGGGGATTCGTGAGGAGGAATTCGCTCCAGTCAAAAATAAATCGGGTGAAGACAGTCCGCTTAGTGCACGCAAGCTCGTTCAGTCGCTTCATCGAAGCTGGCTGCGCACCGCTGGTGTGTCTGAAGAACAGCTGCATGGTCGTGATATTGAAATTTCGCCATTAATTTCGTATAACGGCGAAGGCTTGAAAGCGGAAGATTGGAGCTCTGACTGATCGCTAACGAACTCCAGAGTCGCTATATGATCAAATTAGACTCATTTTGGTATGTAACGAATCCCACTGGCGCTATTTAACCTTGTGGCTGCATATTTTGAGGCCATTTTGCTGAATAGCGTTACTGGAGTTCGTTAGAGTTCAGAAAACGATAATTTAAGCGAAATAACGTCTCCTGAGTTCGTTACATGTTTTGAAACCATTCAAGCACCAGTACAGTCGAAATATAGGGCTGCGTTTACTTATTGTATAAAAAGATATCAACAAGGGAAATGTTTACATTACGAACGTGTGTACGGTATTATTGAGGTGGCTGATTATTCATGTTTATTAGCTAATAGAATAGACTTCTTTCTAAAGGGAGATGATCTGATGAATACAGAACACGTAACATCTACCGATCAATTGCAACAAAAACTAGACAATCATTGCAATTGTCTAGCTAAGCTAGGTTATCTTAACGGTTGTGTATTGGTTGCATTCGAGGGACGAATCATATTAAACAAGGGCTATGGGATGGCAAGCTTTGAGCTTGATGTTCCGAATGACCCGCAGACGAAATTCCGTATCGGCTCGATTACCAAACAATTTACGGCAGCAGCAATCGTTATGATGCATGAACTGAAGCTTTTGAACGTAGAAGACCCGATCTCCGAGTACCTCCCCAGCTACCCAAATGGCGATAAAATTACGATTCATCACTTGCTAACACATACATCAGGAATTCCGAACTACACAGGCCTAGAGGATTTTGTACCAAAGATGAGGCTTGTTTCTTCTACAGACGACCTCATTGCCAGATTTGCAGACAAGCCCTTGTTGTTTGAACCGTGGGAGAAGTTTGATTACAGCAATTCAGGTTATGTGCTTCTTACAGCAATTATCGAGAAAGTATCCGGACGCACCTACGAGGACTATATCTACCATGCCATATTGAAGCCGCTTGGAATGATAAATACCGGTTATGATCGTGCTAAGAAAATATTGAAAAACCGTGCATCCGGCTACGAGGTTTGGGGTGAAGTAGTGAATGCAGAGTTTCTGGAAATGACTATTCCATCCGGCGCTGGAGGCATGTATTCGACCGTTGAGGACCTTTATATTTGGGGACTGGCGCTGCATTCACATAGGCAGATCAGCGAGAAGGCTTATGCGAGCATGACGACACCTTTCAAAGATACATATGGCTACGGATTATTTATATATGAGGAAGAAATTATGGGCAGCCTCAGGAAAGTTATCGGCCATGGCGGGGGCATTAATGGTTTCTTAACCGAAATGAGGCATTATAAAAAAGAAGATGTAACGGTAATCGTTTTATCCAATCTAATAACGACGCAGGTAGGACCGATTAGTCAGCAGCTGGCGCGGCTTGTTTTGGGCGAGGAAGTGCAGCTTCCGATATCGCATACGCCGATCAAGCTGGAAATCAATCAGTATAACCATCTCGTTGGCAGCTACGATGTTGAAGGGGAGCCAGCCTCGCCATTAATCATTTCGCAAGAGCAAGAGAAGTTTTATCTCACCCAAAATACGTGGTTTAAATTTGAGCTCTGTCCGTATTCCGCAGTAGAGGGAGAACTGCTGTTTTTCTTGAATGGAATGGACGGAAAGATTACTTATACCGAAACCGGATCTGTACCAGAATTAACGGTTCAGCTGTTTGGCGGCGTCAAAAAAGCAGTGAAGAGCGTTAGCCTATGATTCAAGCCGTTATTTTTGATTTAGACGGTACGCTGCTGGATCGTGATCGTTCCTTATTGAAGTTCGTAGAGGAGCAATTCGAGAGATTGATTAGACCGAACGTCGAGGTGGATAAAGAGAGTTATATTAAAAGGTTCATCGCATTAGACAGTCGTGGCTATGTTTGGAAGGACAAAGTGTACCAGGAGCTCATACGAGAGTTTGAGCTAAGGCTGGATTGGAATGAGTTGCTAGAAGACTATAAAAAAGGTTTCTCAAATCATGCGGTTTCATTTCCTAATATGATTGAACTGCTCGATAGCCTTAAGGAGAAAGGCTATAAGCTGGCGATGATTACGAACGGATTCGGCGACTTTCAAGCGAGCAATATTCAGGCCCTCCAAATCGCTCATTATTTTGATGAAATTCTTATTTCGGAGCGGGAGGGCCTCCGCAAGCCTGATCCCGCTATATTCCTGCGAGCTGCGGAAAAACTGAATGTGGCGACAGAGGCATGTGTTTATGTTGGAGACCATCCAGTCAATGACATCACTGCGAGCAAAGCGACAGGCATGAAGGGAATATGGAAGGAAGACAACTATTATACGGAGTCATTTGAGTATGACGCGAAGGTGAAGGACTTAATAGAAATTAGACATCTAGTTGAACAATGGAAATAACGGAGGAAAGCTAAAATGGAGATAAGGCCGAGGGTTTGTGCGGCAATTATTCGTAATGAGAAAATTCTGATGGTCTTTCAAGATCATCCCCTCGAGAATCGGAGCTTCTGGACATTGCCCGGCGGTGGCGTAGAAGCTGGGGAAACGAATGAGGAAGCGGTTATTCGTGAGGTTAAGGAAGAAGTCTGTCTAAATGGCAATGCGGAAAGACTATTATTTGAAGCGGAATATTCATTAGGGCCGGATTATTGCTACCTTGTTACCGTTGATGCAAAGGAAGAGGCACAGCTTGGAGTAGACCCTGAGCTCTCTGCTGATGAGCAGGTATTGAAAGGAATCGCATGGTTTACATTAGAGGAAAAGAAAAACGATCTGCAGGTGTCTAGAGTCATTGCTTGTCTATAGCTCTTTTCGCCATCTATGAAAAATTAGTTGTAAAATGGTGAATTCACCTTTACAATAATAGGAATGACTGGAAGGGGTGGGAGTATGAAGACGATGATAGAGGCGCTTCGGGAAAGACCTCGATTATCATTTTTATATTTCCATTCTTATATGAAACACTAAAGCGATTGCTGCTTTAGTGTTTTTTTATACTTAAAAACGCGAAGGAGTGTTTTAGAAATGATGAGAGAACAATTGGCGAAAGCAATCTATGAAGCAGCCTATTTAGAGGGAGAGTTTAAGCTGCGTTCAGGTCAAACTTCGAATCACTATTTTGATAAATACTTATTTGAGTCCAATCCTAAGCTATTGGCTGAAATTGCAGAGAAACTGGTTCCGTTTGTACCCAGCGATACCGAAGTATTGGCGGGCCTCGAAATGGGCGGCATTCCGATTGCAACAGCTCTTTCGCTGAAAACAGGCATTCCTGCCGCATTTGTAAGGAAAGAAGCAAAGAAATATGGCACCTGTAAGCTTGCTGAAGGAGTAGACATAGCAGGGAAAAAGGTCTGTATTATTGAAGATGTGGTTACAACAGGAGGACAAATTCTTATCAGCACGGATGATCTGAGGAAATATGGGGCTGAGATCAAGTCGGTTATGTCGGTTATTGAACGAGAGCCGCTGGGCAGGAAGAATCTCGAAGAGGCGGGATTAACCTACATTTCTTTATTCCATATCGATGAGCTGTTGCAAGCTTCGACTAAGTAATACTTAGTAATTCCAGAGGAACTAGTACCCTTTATAAGAGAAAATGATAGCAAGCTGCTATTAAATTGATTGGTAATTTGAATTAAAATTCGTTAATATGTATTAATATGCAAAAATCTTGACGAGCATGGATTCTATTCATTCTATATAGAGTAAGGGGCTTATGAGGTGAGAATTTCATTAGAGCTGGTTCCAAGAGACGAGGCCCAGCTGAAGGCGGAGCTGGATTTAATTAAAACACAGTTTCCTGCTATCAATACAATTAATATTCCTGATTTGACAAGGTTCGAGCTGCGCAGCTGGGAGGCATCCTGCATTTGCAAATCTCTATATGAGTCTAGTATTCCCCATATCCGGGCCATGGACTTCGACTGTGTAGAACCGCTGCAATTCATAGAACGCTTAGACAAACATAACATTACTGAGGTGCTCGTCGTAACCGGCGATGTTCCAAAAAATAGCGAGAAGGTTGTTTATCCGACGACTTGTTTAGACTTGATTGCCAAGATCAAGAAGGATTACCCCCATATTAAGGTGTATTCAGCGATAGATCCTTATCGTGGCAGCATGGACGAGGAATATGAGTATGTACAAAAGAAGCTTGAAGCGGGAGCAGACGGTTTCTTCACGCAGCCATTTTTTGACCTGAGCTTGATGGAGCAGTATTCAGATATGGTGAAGGGCTCCGAAATTTTCTGGGGCGTATCGCCGGTCGTAACGGACAAATCGCAAAAATATTGGGAAACAAGAAATCATGTTGTATTCCCAGCTGATTTTCAACCGACGCTTGAGTGGAATATCGATTTTGCGAGGCAAGCATTAGCGTTTACGAAGAAGACGAACAGCCATATTTATTTTATGCCGATAAAAGTTGATTTGCAGGCTTATTTTGATGGAATCTTCAGTAAAGTACTCGTATAAAGTAAAATGCGAATGGAAAACAAATGACGGCTGTCTCCAAAGGCAACATGCCAAGAGGAGCAGTCTTTTTTTGTGTTTTTATGAAAAAAACTTCATTGGCTGCAAGATTAGAATAATGCTACAATCGTTCAAGTGTGGTCATTTGGAAATGTAAGGAAGTTCAGATATCGTACAATATATTAAAAARGGGTTGAACACGATATGGCTATCAGAGCCAAAACGGTCATTTTCACTATATTGCTTGTGCTAGGCTTGCTGCTTCGCTGCTATTATACGGATTGGGATAAAAAGCTGACGGGTGACGAGGTTGGCTATAATAAAATGGTGCTGCAGCTGCTTCACGAGGGCGTTTACGGATATGCGCCATATGCTTATTCAGAAAAACCTAATGCGTTTACAACGCCAGGTTATCCTCTTTTTTTGGCTGGCTGTTATGCCGTATTTGGATATGCGGGAGATCGTCCCCCAGTCGTACAAATTCAGGCGCTGCAAATATTGATTCAGCTTATATGCGCAGTTATCATGTATAGGATTGCGAGACGAATGTTTGCGCATACGGGCATTAGTCTGTTGATAATGGCTTGTTATTTATTGCATCCCACGTTTATTTTATCGCCAATGTATCTTTTAACAGAAACGTTATACGGTTTATTTTTTCTATTGTTTATTTATCTTTTAGTGAGGTGTGCACAGGAGACTAAGCTTAGATGGTTTCTATCACTAGGTGTCGTCTTCGGCATTTGTGTACTGATCCGGCCAACGATCGTTCCCTTTATCGTTGTTTTGCTAGCTGGTGTAGCGGTATACGGCAGAAAACATGGAATGGCAGCGGTGCTAAAAGTGATTTCCGTGATTACGATCGGCTTTGCTGCAATGATGCTGCCCTGGTGGATTCGCAATTGGATGACCTTAGATAAGGTGCTGTTGCTCGCGGAGCAGACGGGAAATCCGTTGTTATGGGGTTCTTATCCTTTTGAACGGAGTCCTCATGTTGACGTTAAACAAGATCCCGCGGAAATGGGGAGAATAGCTTATGAGCGAATCATCAATGGTTTTCGCTATGAGTTTTTCACTTACCTGAGCTGGTACAGCTGGGGCAAGCTGCTAATTTATATTAGTGAGATTTTTCCGGGTTTAGGATATATAACAGTAAATAAGCTATTGTCCAAGCTGATAACCATTTTGCATATGATCGTTATGGTCATTGGTTTGGGTGGACTCATGAAGATCATTATCCTTGAAAGAAGAAATGCGATGTATATGATGATTGCATTGCTCGCCGTGTTTAGCATATTGCTGTATCTTCCCTTCTCGCCTACGCCAAGATATTTTTATCCGACGATTCCGCTTTGTTTCTTGGGACTGGGATATTTGCTTTCATGTACCATAACGTCTAAGGGCAGACCAATTAAAAATGAAGGTTATCGAGCATAGTTGCTTTAAGGCATGGACGTTTTATAATAGATAGAACTAAATGTAATATCGCGTTTTATTCGAATATAAGCAGCTGGAAAGAAAGTATGAATAAGGACTTTAACAAAGGTGGTATTTTGGTAAATGGCAAAAGGAAAATATTATGTCRTCTGGGTTGGCAAGAAAACAGGGATATTTACTTCATGGCCCGAGTGCCAAGCGCAGGTTAGCGGAGTACAGGATGCGAAGTATAAATCTTTCGAGACGAAGCAGCTGGCGGAAAAAGCTTTCCAAGACGGCTGGCGCAGTCATTGGGGGACAGGCTCAGGCAAAGCTGCTGCTTCGAGCGCAAAAACAGGGAGCAGCGTAAAGCAGACTGTACTGCTACAGGAAGAAACAGCTTCTATTGACTACGATAGTATTTCTGTTGACGTGGGTACGCGTGGAAATCCCGGTCCTGTCGAGTATAAAGGCGTCGACACACAAACGGGCGAAATCTTATTTTATGTTGGACCTGTACCGAACGGCACTAATAATTTAGGCGAGTTTATTGCTATCGTACATGCTCTTTCCTATTTGAAGGAGAAAGGCAGCACAAGGACGATCTACAGTGATTCAAGAACAGCGCTAAGCTGGCTTCGCAACAAAAAAGTAGCCTCGACCTTAAAAAGGGATGCTTCGACTTCGAAAATTTGGGAGCTTACAGATGAAGCTGTCAAGTGGCTTCAAACCCATACCTACACGAATAAGGTATTGAAATGGAATACCGAGGAGTGGGGCGAAATCAAAGCGGATTTTGGCCGCAAATAAGAGGCGGTGCTGACCCAAGCAGCCACTGTGTTTTACCGTGAAAATTCAAACGTGTAGCATCAAACAACATTAGTTTCCCCGAAGCGAGGACGGGGAAACTTTTTTGTGTTTTTTGAACGTACGGCTAAAGTAATAAATGTCGTTGAAGCCTGTTGCTGTTGCAACCTCTGACACGGTAAGCGGACTGTGACGCAGCAAATAATCGGCTTTGCCGAGCCGAGTCATCGTTATATATTCTGTAACGGTATGACCGCTCAGCTCTTTGAACAATCGGCTAAAGTGGTAGCGGCTGAGGTTTGCCATGCTTGCCAGCTGGTCCACCGAAAGCTCATCCTTGTAGCTGTCCTCAATATGCTTGAAGACAGGCGCGAAGCGCTCAATGTTTTTCATACGCTCCGCATATTCGTCTTTGGTGAGCACGGTAGCGACATGACCGCGAAGCAGCAGCGTCAACAGGCGGTAGAGCTCGGACTTTATGGCCAGCTCGTAACCGAACTCGCGCTGCTCAAGCTCATTGATGATGGCATGCATGCAGGACGTTACTTTGCTGTCGTCGCCAATATAATTTTGCAGCAGAAGGCGATTCTGCGTAATGGGCGTAATGAACTTCGTTTCAGCAGCATCGACCGACTGGCTGTGCAGCAAGGAAATGTCGGCGATGAGCGCATAGTAGTACAAATCTGATGATAGGCTGATTCCGTAGTGAAGCTCATTGCTGTTCACAACGATGAGATCGCCAGCGGAAGCTGTTATCGTAGTAGAACCGCACTCTATCGAGGCTTTGCCAGACACAAAATATAAAAATTCAAGATGTTCATGAAAATGATGCGGGAAAATGACTATTCCCTGCTGGTCGAAGGTGTTGTGATGCAGTTTTATCGGAAAATGAGGGTCTGGCATGTCCATAGGCTCACGCAGTTCTTCGAATTTTTCCAACTTGAATGACCTCCTCAGTAGGATAGCACAATTGTACAAACAAACCGCACAGCTTTACATGGAGTTGCAGGTTGAAACCATTATAATACGAAAGTGTAGACATGCAAAACCTTACTATTAGAATCCATAAGGAGAGATTAGCAATGAAACCGATACAAATCGCGGTTATTGGAACAGGCTCTATCTCATCATCTCATCTAGATTCCTATAAGAAAAATCCTAATGCGAACATTTACGCGGTTTGCGATTTAAATGAAGAGCGCGTAAAAGCCGCAGCTGAGAAATATGGCGCCGAAAAAATTTACACGGATTATCACGAGCTGCTCGCTGATCCAGTTATTGAAGCAGTCAGCATTTGTACGTGGAACAATACGCATGCTGAAATCAGCATTGCGGCTCTAAAAGCTGGCAAGCATGTGCTCGTAGAGAAGCCGCTTTGCCGTACGGTTGAAGATGCGCTTCTTGTGCAAGAGGCTGTAGAGCAATCCGGCAAGCTCCTTCAAGTGGGCTTCGTCCGCAGATACGATACGAGTGCACAATTGATTCGTGCGATGGCTGACAGAGGCGAGTTCGGTGAAATTTATTTTGCCAAAGCATCAACGCTCAGACGCCTTGGAAATCCAGGCGGATGGTTCTCCGACATTGAGCGCTCAGGCGGCGGGCCGCTTATTGATATTGGCGTACACGTCATCGATCTTTGCTGGTATTTGATGGGACGTCCAAAGCCGGTATCCGTTAGTGCCAATACGTATCGCAAGCTTGGCAATCGTGCCAATGTAAAAAACTTAAGCTTCTACCAAGCGGCGGATTACGATGCGGAGAAAAACACAGTTGAGGATTTGGCGAATGCGCTTATTCGCTTCGAGAATGGCGCATCGCTGCTCGTAGATGTCAGCTTCACGCTGCATGCTAAGTCTAATGAAAACACAGTTAAGCTGTATGGGGAAAAAGGCGGTTTTGAAATCGATCCGGAAACCGTTATTGTAACAGAGCAAAATGACACGATCTTAAACGTATATCCGCAGACGGATCACGCTGGTTTTGATTTTGTTGGCGCTTTCCAAAATGAAATCAACCACTTCGTTGATTGTGTTGCTAACGGTAAACAGCCAATCAGCCCAGTGGCGGATGGCGTGGAAATTATGAAGATATTAGTCGGCATTTATGAATCCGCAGCAAAAGGAGCGGAAGTGCGTCTATGAAATTAGGAATCAGCACATACAGCTTATATAATGCACTGAGAACGGGCGAAATGTCGATACAGGATGTTATCGGATATATTGCATCCATTGGCGGAGAGCATGTTGAAATTGTACCGCTGGGCTTTAACCTTACTGAAAATCCGGAACTGATTGAAGTGATTAAGAAGCAAGCGCAGGAAAGCGGTATTGAAATATCGAATTATGCGGTAGGTGCAAACTTCTCCGGTTTAAATGAAGAACAATTCGAGCTGGAGCTTGACCGCTTGAAGCGTGAAGTGGATATTGCGGCAGCACTTGGCGTGAAGAAGATGCGCCACGACGTGGCATCATCGCAAAACCTATCCATTTCGAACTTCTTGTTGGAGCTGCCGAAGCTAGCGAAGGCTTGCCAAGCTGTTGCGGATTATGCAGCAACGTTTGGTATTACAACAAGTGTAGAAAATCACGGTTATTTTATACAACATAGCGACCGGGTACAGGCACTCATTGAGGTTGTAGATCGTCCAAACTTCAAGACAACGCTTGATGTCGGGAACTTCCTTTGTGTGGATGAGAATCCTCTTGCTGCTGTTAAAAACAATGTCAGCCTGGCTTCTATGGTCCATATTAAAGATTTCTACTATCGTCCATCTACCGAAAATCCGGGTGAAGGCTGGTTTAAATCCAAAGGCGGCAATTGGCTTCGGGGTGCAATCGTCGGACATGGCGACATCGCAATGCCGCAAGTACTGCGTGCAGTGAAAGAAAGCGGCTATGATGATTATATTTCCATTGAGTTTGAAGGCTTGGAAGATTGCCGTCTTGGAACGAGACTTGGCTTTGAATTCGTAAGACGTGTATGGAACGAAATCTAAACGAAGGAGTGACTCGAAGATGACATCACCTATCATTACGAACAAAATCGGCGTTATCGTGGATAGCTTTCAGGTTGGTGTAAAGGAAGGTTTGCTTAAAGCGAAGCAGGTTGGTGCGGATGGCGTGCAAATGTATGCAGTACATGGCGAGCTGGACCCTGCTAACCTGAACGCAGCTGCAAGAAAAGAATGGAAGTCTTATATTGATGGGCTAGGCCTTGATATTTCCGCTCTAGTTGGCGATTTGGGCGGCCATGGTTTTCAGGATCCTGCGGAAAACCGAGCGAAAATCGATAAATCCAAACGGATTATGGAGCTTGGCATGGAGCTTGGAACAAACATTATTACGACGCATATCGGTATCGTTCCAAGCGACAAAAACAGCCGTGTTTATGAGACGATGCATGCGGCATGTGAAGAGCTGGCTAGATTCGCAAATGACATGAACGCTTATTTTGCGATTGAGACAGGACCTGAGACGTCTGCGCATTTGAAGTCGTTTCTTGATGGTCTTGGCACCAAAGGCGTAGCTGTTAACTTTGACCCTGCCAACATGGTTATGGTTACAGGAGATGATCCTGTCCAAGGCGTGTACACGCTTAAGGATTATATCGTTCATACGCATGCGAAGGACGGCGTGAAGCTGGGAGATGTTGATCCGCGCGACGTTTATGGCGATTATGGCTACGAGGTTGCACTTGACCATGAGAAAATTGCTGCGATGGCCGAGACTGGCTCCGCGTTCCGCGAAGTGCCGCTTGGTGATGGTACTGTAGACTGGCCGGCATATTTGCGAGCGCTTCAGGAAATTGGCTATACAGGTTATTTGACGATCGAGCGTGAAGTTGGTACGAGTCCAGAAGCGGATATTAGCAAAGCTGTTCAGTTTTTGAAAGCTTTTAAAGGACAATAAAACAAGCATGGAGCATCCTCAATCGTTCTCTACAGATGAATTATTGGCTGCAAGCAGTCCAGTTGGAAGGCAAACCGTCTGGCTGCACGGCGGCAAATAAGAGGTTAGTCATCGGTTTGAGATGAATGTGTGATGTAGATTTAAGCGAAAATCTCATGAAACCGCCCAAAAGAAAGCTCTCATGGCTTAGTCCATGAGAGCTTTTTTGACTTTTGCAGTTAGCTTTAAGGTGGAAAGGGTGAAGCGAATTCGGTAAAATAATAGAAGACGGAGTACCATCGATTGATAATCAAGTAACTATTCAAACTAGAGGACGTGCAGAAATGGCTGTGAAAATTGTACAAGTATCACATACCGATACAGATTTACATCGACTTATTCAGAAGCTGGATGAGGATTTAGCGCAAAGATATACGGCTGAGGAAGTATTTACAGTAGATTTTAGTGATCCTGGAATTGAGCAAATTGTATTTGTGGTCGCATACGAGCAAGGAGAACCGGTTGGATGTGGAGCCATAAAACCGCTGGATGAGGAGTATATAGAATTAAAACGATTTTATGTCACCCCCGAATTTAGAAGGAACGGCATAGCCGCACAAGTTTTGAATGATCTAGAAGCCAGAGCGAAGGATATGGATTATCAATATATCCGTTTGGAAGCAGGGGCTCCACAACCCGAAGCGCTTCATTTCTATAAAAAACATCATTATTATGAAATTGATAGATATGGTGAATATATTTCCTGCGATTCAAGCCTTTGCTTTGAAAAGAAGCTTTAAGTACCACCGTTAGCTCGAATGTCGGAACGCTATAATAAAACAAACCAACGACGCAAGGGTGGAAATGGTTCGTACATGATTCCATGGCGTCCAGCTGGCAACATAACGCGTCCATAATTCGGGGCCTGCGACACTTGGGTCTGCTGAGGCAAGCATATCGTTTAAAGGTACGTTAAATACAATCGTTACTAGAACGGAGCCAATGAGATAGAGAAGGCTGCCGGCAAGCAAATAGGTTGCCGCGGGTTCACCTAATCGGAAAAATGAGACAATCGCAAGTAAGATGCTTGCTAACGCTGTCCCAGAAAACACTAGACCAAACAACGGGTTCAATATTACGACGTTGATGGATTGCATGGCAGCAATGCTTTGCGCTGCAGGAAGACGCGAGAGAGCGGTCATCATAAACGTCGAAAAGACAAAAAACAATCCGGCCATCAAGCCTGAGCCAAGAGCAGAGAAAAAAGTTAAGACAACGATGGAGCGATCAAACATTTGGAGCCCTCCATATACCTGCAGCTGCGGTGTCTCGAGCGTAGTCGGTAAAATCCCGAGGATCACGGTTCAGAGCGAGCTGAACGCCATTTGTCAGATGTGAATTGCGTCCATCCAACACTTTAGTAAATAGCTCAGTCAATAACGTGAGAACATAATCAGGCATATCCTGCTGCGCAAGCGCAGAGATAAACTGCTCGGAGGTTACCTGTACGTAGCGGACATCTCTGCCGCTGGCTTTCGCAATTTCTTCGGTAGCTTCTTTAAAGGTGAGCGCGCGCGGGCCAGTCAGCTCATAAAGCTTGCCGATATGGCCATCCTCAGTCAGCGCTGCGACAGCGACATCTGCAATGTCATCCGCGTCGATGAATGGCTCAGCTACGTCCGCGGCAGGGAGTATAACACTTCCGCTGAGTACGGAATCCAGCAGGAAGCTTTCACTGAAATTTTGACAAAACCAGCTCGCCCGCAAAATAGTCCAGTCAGCGCCAGAGTCGCGCAGTGCGTTCTCACTAAGCTGAGCTTCTTCTTCACCTCGGCCGGACAATAGTACCAAGCGCTTGATTCCTTGTTTCACTGCTTGCTCAGCGAAAGCACCGATCGATGCGGCAGCACCGGGAAGCGCTAAGTCGGGGTAGTACGTAATATACACAGACTCTGCGCCTTGCAGGGACGCTGTCCATGTTGAGTGATTTCCCCAATCGAACGAAGGATCACTTGAGCGGGAGCCGATTCGAACGGGCAGTCCACGAGAGGTCAATCTTTCTGCTACGCGGCGACCCGTTTTACCGGTGCCTCCAATGATCAAAATAGGTTTGTTTTTCATAAAATCTCTCCTTTGCTTTTTTATTTATATTCAACAAAACAGTTAAACTTGTTTGCACAAGCAAATATTTTCTTAAATAAAGAAGAAGTCGTTATTCTTTATTTTCTAGTTGATCACTCACCGCACATAGTTGAAAGGACAGCTCTTCGCTTTCTTTTTCCCCGAGCAATAAGGCGTAACGTTTACGCAAATTCATCCAGCACTCATTAATCGTGTCATTTAATGCTTTGCCTTTCTCGGTGGCGGAAATAAGTGATAAACGCCCATCTACTCGGCTGGTGAGCAGCCCTTTGATAACAAGCTTCTCAATCAGACGGGTCACAGTGGAGGGCTGGAGATGGAGAATCTCGCCTAACTCCTTCTGTGAAATGCCATCCTTCTCATACACAGCCATTAATAAAAAAGCAGCCGTGGGTGACATGCCGCTAACGGCAAATTCATCTTCTGCCATCTTCGTAATAATTCTGCCCAATCGATTTGCAGTGAAGTACAGGCATTCCTTTAAATACGTATCCAGCATCGTTATTACCTCATTTTCACATAAAAGTTGTTTGTGCATACAAATATAATATATTTCCATTTAGTTGTAAAGCCTAATTTTTTTATGTCTGAGGCAGCCTAAGTATTACTGTTCAATTCTAGGCTGCCTCAGCATCTTAACTAACAGTTAGATCAATCATGCTTGCTACACGAGCAAATCTGCTCGTCGCTCACTCCGCCAGCGAAGAACAAATAGTAGAACTGCGCCTGCGGCAAGAAGTAAATAAGTTAGCGGCTGCACATGCTGCGCGTAATAAATATCGGCAAGTCTACCGATTAGTAATTTTTCCATCCATCCAAACATCAGAAAAGCATAAGGGATTTGGAGTCCGATGATAACCATGTAATTAGGAGCTATGCTCGAGATCCATGCTGCAAACACCGCGGTGATTAGACTGAGCGCATATATAGCTGCTACAGTCAGACCGATGTATTGTCCGAATGTGAGATCATACCAAAAGTAACCTATATTAAATATCGAATTGATGCCCGAGTCCAGAAATAATCCTGTTCCCAGCCTGCTATACATGAGGAAGAAGACGCCAAGCTGTACGGTTACGATAAGAAGTGTGGAAATCATTGCAGCAGTAAGCTTTCGCAAGAAAAGCCTTCGTCCGATTCGCGCAGTATATTGCAAATGAATAAGCTTGCTTCGTTTATCGTGAAGAAAAATAGGTGAAACCATAAAGAGGATGCTTAAACCGATAAGAACGGTCATGTAGATGATTAAACTCATATAATTACTGAAAACAACATCGGTAAATATCGAGTCACCCTCATCGGAAGCAACATGCTTCTCCATTCTATTCTGCTGCTTCGCATCAACCTCGCCATATGCGTTGTAAGGATATTTTTCACTATTTTCATAGCGTTCGATCATGTACCTGCGTGCTTGCAGCTCCCAGAACAGTTCGGTATCCGACTCGAATACAGCATAATTATGGAGCTTGTTCAGTTGCTCATTGTTATAATCACTGTTGTAAAATTGCTCATAGGTAGTGATCCCAGCATCCATGAATTGCTGATCGGTCTTCATGAATTGTTCTGCTTTTTCGATTGTTTCATCGTATTTCTGTCTAAACAGCTCATACTCAGCATTATCCATATGCGTGCCATAATCCTTTTTCATCTCAATGCTGGCTTTATGAATTTCAGTATCGGGATTTCCGTTAGGAAAATGTTGAAAATAAAACTGTATGAATAAGAAATAAAATACAACATTGATCGCTAGAAGCATAATGACCATCCTCAGGCCAAAAACCTTCTTTATTTCATGCAGCACGATTGTCATAGGAGCTCCTATCTAATTAATATTTTGTCGTTTAAATTGATGCAAGCAGAGGATGCAGCAAAGTGCTAACAGCGCCAGCCAAATGCCAGCTGTAATCCATTCGTTATTTGGAAGGCTCATGAAGGCGCCGCTTGCTGTAAACCACGCTTTCGAATTCAATACAAGATGAAAAGGGGTAAACCCTGTAAATAAAATAAGCTTTAAATCTCTTGGTACGAGGTTGGTGATTAGGAGAAAAGAGCCGAAAAGTATGGCAAATGCTCCAAATACCAAATAGCTGTTGCGAATAATTGCGGTTAACACAAAGGTGATGGCGGTAAAGATAAGCAGGAGCACAAAGATGAGCGCGATAGCACAGCCTAAATAGGCAATATAAGACATCGTGTGCCAAGTTAAATAAGGATAAGGCATACCGAATTCCCAATTGAAAAAGCTGCTGACCGGCACCTTCCAAAGCCCCTTGTAGCTGAAGGTCAGGAAGTAGGCGGACAACGAAAATCCGGTTAGAGCGGTCGTCACGATTATGCTGGCTGCAAAGGAGGAAAGCAGCTTATCCGTTTGCAGCTTTCTGCCTCGTTTGGTGGAGTAGTGCAGCAGATGTGTACCTTGCTCAAATTCGTAATTTCCTATATACCCGGTCATTAATACAACTAAAATCATCAGCTGCAGCAAAATAGATCCAATGAGCGTTTTGAACAGCATGGCATGTGATTGATAGATTTGACCAATGAAGAATAGATTCTTGTGCTCGCCACTTGCGATAAGCTGATGTAGTCTCTCAGCAATGTAGTAATACCGCTGTCTCACTAAATCAGCCGCCGAGCCGCTGAATCCATATTTCTTTATCTCGCCCTCGGCGATCTGCTTCATATCGAACCCAGCATAGGTATCATCGATGTCTTGCATCAAGAAATAATAATTTTGAATAACTCGCAGCTCATTAAACAAATCTAGCTCGTCACTGCTGTAAAGATTCGGTTGATCGGTCACGTAACGCTTATAATTTTCATATTCAAAAAAATCGCTGGGCATTTCATACGTTTGAGATGTCCGTTTATTCGTCAGCTTGTTCATTTCGTCCAGTCGCGACAAATAGTAAGACTTGTAATCCTCCTGCATCGGCTTAGTAATCTCGGAACCGAACTGTGCAACAAGCTCGTTCAATATGCTCATTTCATCCTTTTTATAAGCCTCTTGAGCAATGAGGAATAGATTATAAGCGGTAAACACCAGCAGCAGCGCGATAATGACGGGTGAGAGAAGCGCTTTTCTCAGCTCGTAAACTCGAATTTTCCAGCTCATACCGGTTGTTCCGCAGCGGATTCATCCTGATAAATGTAGATGAATACATCCTCAAGGCTTGGCGCTGAAGGGTGCCAATCGGGCTTAGGATGCCCTGTGCCTATAAACCTAAATTTCATCCGACCTGATTCCTGCTTCTCAGAAAGCGACAGATACGAATGTCGAAATGCATCTGCAGCATCAAAATCAACCGTAGTTTCATACACCATACCGTCGATGAGGCTGCAAATATTCGCAATGGAATCCTTATGCAGCACGCGTTTGTCCTTGATCAAAATAATTTCATTCGCAATCGATTCCACATCCGACACGATATGTGTAGACAATATAACGATTCGATTACGCGCTAGGCTGGTCAACATATTGCGAAACCGTGCTCGTTCCTTCGGGTCCAAACCCGCTGTAGGCTCGTCCAGAATAAGAATTCGCGGATCATTCAGCAGCGCTTGTGCAATGCCGACACGCTGGATCATGCCTCCGGAAAACTTTTTCATTTTTTTATCGATCACATCTTCAAGCGCAACGAGCTTCAGCAGCTCCACGATTTTGGACTTCGCGGCAGCGGTCTCGATGCCCTTTAAAGCCGCAATATAGAGAAGATATTTCCTCGGACTATAATTTTTGTAATAGCCGAAATGCTGGGGAAGATAGCCGAGCTGCTCGCGATAGCGTTCATCCAGCCTTATAATATTTTCGCCGTTGTACAATATTTCACCCTCACTGGGGTACAGCAGTGTGACTAGCATTTTAATCAACGTCGTTTTCCCTGCTCCGTTCGGAGCGAGCAGTCCGTAAACGCCGTTGTTGAATTCAAGATTAATGTGCTCCAGCGCGCTGAAGTTGCCGAAGCGTTTGGACACATTTTGTACGGTTAGCATGTCAGAGAGCTCCTTCCGAGCTTTGGAATGTCGTTAGCTTCTTAAGATTTTTTAAGGATATGGCGCATCCAAAGATGGCGACTGCAATATAAATAGAAATTGGAATGGCGGAAATGAAATGAAGATAAAACTCTTTGTTTAGCTGCAGGAGAGTCAGATTCAAAATAAACCAGCCTGCAATGAGCACATATTTCATCATGTCCGAATGCACGCTGACCATGATGTACAAGAAAGCAGCAGAGAAAAGAAATAGTGAGGCGGCTGACAGCGATATTGCGAATAAAACGTTTAGTTGGCTGTAAATGATGGCTGCCGCGACAATTAAAACCGCATTAACGACCATGCAGGCGAGGCTGAATACAAGCATCCTCAGCGAGGCAAGCTGGTACACATTATACTTGCAGGTCATTTCTGTCTCATACGTATCGCTGTACTTTCGGCGGACAAAAAATAGGAGAGCGATGACGAGATACAAAACGGGAGATCCGATGAATATGGCTGAATATAGGTCTTCACTCAGTACTCTTGTACGTTCAAATGCGGTGAGTGCGAACCAGATGATAAGAGCGAACCCGGCAGTTAGCGCAAAGACGATTTCTGTCCAGTCATGGAACAGATGCCTGAAGCCGAGACGACGATACATCGTTCGTAAATAGTGATAGAACGTTTGCTTTGGTACAAGGCCAGCTGCAACAATGCTGCGGATATGCTGTTCCATCTCAAGTTCATCCGGCAGTTCGACTTGCTGAAATTTTTGCTCATTCATTGCTGTCGCCTCCAAGCTGTTTTTTTAGCCTTCTGATCATGGCGTAGTATTTGGTCTTCGCTGTTGATTCTGGAATATTGAGCAGCGGCGCAATGTCAGAGAACGTGTACTCAGCAAAAAACTTCAAGCGGAAAATATGCTGTGAGGCAGCATCCATTTGATTTACCTGGAGCATTATCGTTTCAATCTGCTCTCTTTTTTCTATTTCCAATGTAAAATCGCCGTCATCTGGCATTTCCTCCTCTATCGGAGCGGTATGACGGGTATAGCTGTAATATTTGGAGCGATAGTAGTCGACGATTCGGTTTGTGGCAAGCTTGTACAGCCAAGTACGGAAGGAACCGCGGGCTCCGTCAAATTTTCCAATCGACTGCAGCATATGAATGAAAATGTCTTGTGTAAGATCCATGGACAGCTGTTTGTTCGTTGTTTGCCTGTACGCGTAGCTGTACATTTCCTTGTAGTACCGGGAAACGAGTGCATTCGCTGCCGTTTCACTGGATTGTCGCTGAACTTGCTTGATCCATGCTGCTTCTGTGTCCATATCGCTCTCTCTTTCCCGCATAATAAATTGCCGCTTGCTTGTATATTCGAAGTCCGGTCAGAAATAGTTTGCATGCACAGAAAGATTATGTGTATTTAATTGTCTTTGAGCTTGAATTTTGCTACAATTTTTATCAGGTTATATTTGGAAGGGGAATCAACACTATGCCAGTTACTTTGTAATAGTTTAATCTACAATTCTATTTTTACTATTACAAGGAAACAAAGCAAAGTGTGTTATACATCACATCATGCGGCGAATCCTTGTGATTTGCTGCTTTTTTTGTGATTTATGATGCTTCTTAATATTCTGCTTTGTATTCCTTCTATACATTAGGAGGATATCGATGAGTCATTCACAAAATACAGGCAATAGCATTTTAACTATAGCGTGCAAAGATATTATTTTGAGAGAGTATCAGGTCGAGGATTTAGATGCTCTGCATAATCTCACTTGGCAGCCTCATTTTCATGAATTTTTGCTGGATTGGAATGTTTCTAAGGAACAAAGGACAGACTGGTTCAACCATTATGAAATACCAGAAAATCTACGTTTTTTAGAAGCGGTATCCAAAGATGGCGATATAGGAGAGCTGCGGCTGCGACTGAGTATAATCTCCAGAGATACTGGCGAATTTATCGGTGTTTGCGGGACAGGAATATTGGATAAAATATCGCCGCCCAACAGAGAGATTTTTTATGGGATTTCAAATGATCATAGAAATAAGGGTTACACGACTCAAGCTGCAAACGGATTGATTCAGTATTTGTTCGAAAATACGAATGTCGAGGAGCTCGTGGCTATTGCTCAGATACGCAACGTACCATCGAATAAAGTGATCCAAAAATGCGGTTTTGAATTTCAAAACAATATCGTTATTGAAAATAGGGAATACAGTTATTACAAGCTTAAGCACATACATCATTCACAAATTTTATAATTTAATTCAGTGTAAAGGTATAGGAATAAAGAGCACTTAAAGCTATAATGGTTTTTAGTATATCATTTACAAAAGGACATGGGCCGTTAATGACTGTTTGGTCCAGCCGAAAAATAACTTTTAAGGAGTACTCGAAATGACTAAAACGCTTATTTTCGGGCACAAAAACCCGGATACCGACACGATTACATCAGCGATCGCATACGCTGAGCTAAAAACAAAGCTAGGTGCTGACGTTGAGGCGATTCGCCTTGGGGACGTTAATGGCGAAACACAATACGCTCTTGATTATTTCGGCATCCCAGCTCCTCGTTTGATCGAGAATGTTGCTGACGAGACTGACACTGTTATTTTGGTCGATCATAACGAGCGTCAACAATCCGCAAACGATATCGACAACGTACGTGTACTTGAAGTCATCGATCACCACCGTATTGCTAATTTCGAGACAAGCCACCCTGTATATTTCCGCGCTGAGCCTGTAGGCTGCACAGCGACAATTTTGAATAAATTGTACAAAGAGAACGGCGTTGAAATCCGCAAAGAAATTGCTGGCCTTATGCTGTCTGCTATCATTTCTGATTCCTTGCTGTTCAAATCGCCAACTTGCACGGAGCAAGATGTAGCAGCCGCTCGCGAGCTTGCTGAAATCGCTGGCGTTAATGCAGAAAGCTATGGTCTGGACATGCTTAAAGCAGGCGCGGATCTTAGCGACAAAACGATTGCACAGCTGATTTCCCTAGATGCGAAAGAATTCGCAATGGGCAGCTACAAAGTAGAAATCGCGCAAGTAAACGCGGTGGATACAAACGATGTTATTTCTCGCCAAGCTGAGCTGGAAGCAGCTCTTAACGATATTATTGCGACAAAAGGTCTGGATCTGTTTGTGCTTGTTGTAACGGACATTTTGAACAATGATTCCGTAGCGCTTGCACTTGGCGCTCAAGCTCACGCGGTTGAGAAAGCTTACAACGTAACGTTGGTAGACAATAAAGCGGTACTCAAAGGCGTTGTTTCCCGCAAATCGCAAATCGTACCTGTTCTTACAGAAACGCTAAGCAGCCTGTAAGAAACAGCGAGGCAGCAGCCGTTTGCCAAAAAAATAGCAGTCTGAAGCTTGGATTTCAAGTTTCAGGCTGCTTTTGTTTTGCTATACTAGAGAAGAAGGAGCGGATGACATGTTTACTGTAACAGAATATAGCGCTGAATTAATGAAGGACCCGTTTGGCATTTTATCAGGAAAGAGGTATGAGTTCATTCTTGATCTGGATGTAGCGGATGATGATGAGCTTTATCATGACGAGGGCGTGACGCTCCGTGTCATTTATGTGATCGAAGAGGATACAGCCCGCATCGCAAAGTATGAATTTCTAACCACTTCCTCCAATAAGTACATTGATTTTGAGCTGGAAGAGGATGAAGAGAAGATGGTACTGGCGTTTTGTCAGGAGCATTTTGACAAGCCGGAGGAATAAACAGCTTTTTAGCAGTTGAATTATAATACATAATTCAGTATGGAGCAGGGCTGGCAGCGTTTTTTAACGATGTCATCGATTAGCTGACATTGGCATAGATTAAAAAACCGAGAAGAGGCAGCACCCAAATGAGCGGTACCATTGCGATGGTAACCGCTATTTTCATTTTGTTGAACCGATAAAGCACCCAGCTTGCAATAATGGACAAAATAAGAGCTACCGGATAAAGCCAAATCACAATAAATAAAAGCACAGGCCAGAATAGATTTTCCGAGCCTGGCGAGTCGAACATCATAACAGACATTAACGCGACAAAAAGCCAAACAATCGTAAACAATCCGAACAAGATTTGGCTAATTAGCATTGTAAGAAAAACCTTTTTGTTTTTCATCACTCAACCCCCTTTCCCCCAAATATTATTAAAGCAAGCCTCGCGGATTTGTACAAGTGAAATTGTTACTTTCTGCCTATCCTCGGTTCCCTTTGTTATTTGTCACCCCTTAACCGCATAAAATTCAAAAACAGCTATTTTTTGCGGTGCATGCAGAGAGGAGCAGGTGATGAACAGGGCAAATAAGGATATTGAGCTGGCAGAGCGATTTGGCGCCCATAATTATCATCCCCTGCCGATTGTGATTAGCAGCGCAGAGGGCGTATGGGTGCAGGATTCAGAAGGTGCGCGCTACATGGATATGTTGAGCGCTTATTCGGCATTGAATCAAGGGCATCGACATCCTCGGATCATTAGAGCGTTAAAGGAGCAGGCGGATAAGGTCACGATTACATCACGAGCTTTTCATAATGAGGCACTTGGTGCGTTTTGCGAGAAGCTGGCGGCCTATACAGGCAAGGAACGAATTCTTCCTATGAATACAGGGGCAGAGGCAGTTGAGACGGCGATCAAAGCTGTACGTCGCTGGGCTTACAACGTCAAGAAAATACCGAATGATCAAGCTGAAATCATCGCTTTTGAGGGCAATTTCCATGGCAGAACGCTGACACTGACGTCTTTCTCCTCAAAGGAGGAATATAAGCAAGGTTATGGCCCCTTTACACCTGGATTTCGTGTTGTTCCATATGGCGACCTAGAGGCAGTGAAGGCGGCGATGCAGCCGAATACCGCTGCAATATTGATTGAGCCGATTCAAGGCGAGGCGGGCATTCGGGTTCCTCCAGATGGATTTCTTGCTGCTGTTGCTCAGCTATGTGCAGAACAGCAGGTGCTGCTTGTGGCAGATGAGATTCAAACCGGCTTCGGGCGTACAGGACGAAAATTCGCATGCGATTGGGAAAATGTCATTCCTGATATTTATATTATGGGGAAAGCGCTGGGTGGAGGGGTCATGCCTGTATCGGCTATCGCCGCGAACTGGAGCATTATGGAAGTATTCGAGCCCGGCTCTCACGGTTCAACCTTTGGGGGAAATCCGCTTAGCTGCGCTGTTGCGATTGCAGCGCTTGAAGTAACCGAAGAGGAAGGGCTGGCGGAACGCTCACAGCTGTTGGGGCAGTATTTGATGAGCAAGCTTGCTACATTGCGCCATCCGGACATTGCTGAAATTAGAGGACGCGGATTGTTCATCGCCATTGTGCTTTCGACGCCTGCAAGGCCTTATTGCGAGAAGTTGATGGAGCTGGGACTGCTTTGCAAGGAAACGCATGAGCATGTCATTCGGTTGGCACCGCCGCTCATCATCACGGAAGAGGAGCTCGACTTTGCTTTCGAACAAATTCAAACGGTCTTCGCGAATAGCATACAGGCAGGAGCGTGACGGCGATGAGCATTCCACAGGTGGCAATCGTTGCTGTTCCTTTTGGGAAAGGGGCAGGGAATCCCGGTGCGGAGCTTGGTCCAGCGCATATATTGCAGGCGGCAGAGCTTAGCCGCATGCTGGCGGAGCTTCACATCCCGCATCGGTTAGCGGGCGAGATTGGCTTAGTCACTCCAATACCGCCGCTTCAATCCGTAAATGCCAAACATTTGTCTGAGGTGCACGAAGTGACCAGCCGATTGTCTGAGCGCGTATCGGAGATCGTTGCGGCAAGGGAATTCCCGTTAGTGCTAGGCGGAGATCATAGCATTTCCATTGGGACGATTGCTGGCTTAGCCGAGCATTATAAAAATCTTGGAGTCATTTGGTTTGATGCGCATTCGGATTTGAATTCGGAGGATACAAGTCCATCGGGCAATATACATGGAATGTCGCTGGGCATCAGCCTTGGCAGAGGCATCCCATTGTTAACGAATTTAAGAGGATTTTCACCCAAAATAAAGCCAGAGCATGTCGCGATTGTCGGAGCCAGATCGCTTGATTCCGGCGAGAAGGCCTATATCCGATCTCTAGGCATCGCTTGTTATACCATGCATGATATTGATCGCCTTGGTATTGCACGCGTAATGGAGAAGGTAATACAGCAGCTTAAGCAAACGACTGATGGCGTCCACGTCAGCTTTGACATTGATAGCCTTGATCCGGTTGAGGCACCGGGTACGGGCACGCCTGTCAGGGGTGGGCTCAGCTACCGTGAAGCGCATCTTGCACTTGAGCTTCTTTATCAATCGGATCTGGTCACATCAGCCGAAGTTGTGGAAGTTAACCCAAGCCTCGACCATAATGACCAGACGGCTAAGCTTGCGGTGGAGCTAATTGGCTCGCTGCTGGGCGAACAGATTTTGTGAATCAGGAGAAAGCGCCTCAAGCGACTAGCAAAGATTCGAATGAGCAGGAGGAACTGAGCTATGCGGGAGCCATATCAGAACGAACCATTTACCGATTTTTCGGTAATCGACCATATTAATGATTTTCAGGAGGCGCTGCGCAAGGTTGAACTGGAGCTGGGCCAAGAGTATTTTCTAAGGATTGGTGCTGACCGCATCGAGACGATTCAAAAGCGAAAATCAATCAATCCCTCTGATGTTGGGCAGCTTGTAGGAATCGTCTCACAGGCGGATTCCGAGCTGGCGCATAAAGCCATACTTGCCGCTGCAGAGGCTTTCGAGCATTGGAAGAAAGTGACGCCTTCTGCGAGGGCGAGAGTATTGTATAAAGCAGCGACGTTACTGCGAAGGCGTAAGCACGAGTTTTCTGCATGGCTCGTTTATGAAGCGGGCAAGAGCTGGGCGGAGGCCGATGGAGACACAGCCGAAGCCATCGATTTTTTGGAGTATTATGGGCGGGAGATGGAACGGCTTGCAGAGCGTCAGCCTATTGTTGCTGCAGCAGGCGAGGATAATGAGCTAGTCTATATCCCGCTTGGCGTTGGCGTTATTATTCCGCCATGGAATTTTCCGCTTGCGATTATGGCGGGCATGACCATGGCGGCGGTTGTTGCCGGCAATACGGTAGTATTAAAGCCGGCCAGCGCGACGGCAGTTATCGCGGCGAAATTTGTTGAGCTGCTGGAGGAGGCAGGGCTGCCTGACGGTGTTGTGAATTTCTTGCCCGGTGCGGGAAATGAGGTGGGTGATTTTTTGGTGGAGCATCCATTAACCCGCTTTATATGCTTTACGGGGTCAAGGGAGGTAGGCCTGCGTATTAACGAGAAAGCCTCTATCGGCCAGCCGGATCAGAAGTGGTTGAAGCGCATCGTTGCAGAGATGGGCGGCAAGGATACAATTATTGTTGATGCGGAGGCGGATCTTGAGCTGGCGGCCGATGCGATTACAGCGTCCGCTTTCGGTTATGCTGGACAGAAATGCTCGGCCTGCTCGCGTGCTGTTGTGCATGAACTTGTCTATGACGAGGTTATTGATAAGGTAGTTGAACGAACAAAACGGCTAAAGCTTGGGAAAGCAAGCGAGCAGTCTACTTACGTTGGAYCGGTCATTGACGAGCGAGCCTACATGAGTATTTTAAAATATATCGAGGTTGGACGCAGCGAAGGAATCATCGTGCATGGCGGCAAAATTGGAGATAGCAGCGGTTATTTCATTGAGCCTACAATTATTAAGGATGTCGCTCCGCTTGCCCGCATCGCGCAAGAGGAAATATTCGGGCCAGTACTCGCTTTTATTAAAGCGGGCAGCTTTGACGAAGCGCTTGCTATCGCGAACAACACCGATTATGGTCTGACGGGTGCCGTCATCTCGCGGAACCGCAGCAGATTGGAGCAGGCCCGCGAGCAGTTTCATGTCGGCAATCTTTATTTTAACCGCAAGTGTACGGGTGCCTTAGTTGGCGTCCATCCTTTTGGCGGATTTAATATGTCAGGTACGGATTCGAAGGCCGGCGGGCGTGATTATTTGCTGCTCTTCACGCAGGCAAAGGTTGTATCAGAAAAATTCTAATCGTTACAGGCGAGCGGATTGGGCTATTAGACTGCCGATCCGTTCAATGCCGCTCTCAATGTTCCCCTCAATTACATTGGTCACATTAAGCTTCAATAGATTTGCCCTCTCAAAAGTAGACAAGTAGTCGCGATCCATGGCATCAACCAGTATGTCCTCCTTGCGCAATTTGCTGATTAAGAGCGGGACAGAAATGGTTTCATGAAGCAAAATATGAGTATGAACGATCGGATATTTGGATCGCTCATAGGTGAAGGCACCTTTGCTGCGTGAAGCTTCCTTCGCAAGCGCCGTATCGAGAAGCTTCGCCCTTGCCGAGTATTTCCCGCGGATTTTGGCGCGATGACGCTCGAACATGCCGCTGCGCAAATAGATTTCAAGAGCGGCTTGCGACAGCATGGAGCTGTCGATGTCGTCTTGTTTCTTGTATAGGCGAAACGCTTGTGCAAGTAAATCAGGAATGACTGCAATACCGATCCGCAGGCCGGGAAATATAATTTTGGAATAGCTCTTTAAATAGATGACATGAGAGGAGTCGTCATAAGCATGGATCGGATCGGCTTTGCTGTTCTGCTCGAAATCAGCTAGAAAGTCGTCTTCAACGATATATACATCGTATTTGGCGGCCAGCTTAGCGAGCAGCTGCTTCTCTTTCTTCGAATAGGAGCAGCCAAGCGGGTTGTGAAACCGCGGCATCGTATAAAAAAACTTAATGTCCTCTGTGCGAAAGATCTCCTCCAGCCTGTTGAAATCAATGCCGGCGAAACGACGTTCGATGCCGATTACGGGTATATGCCGTGTTTGTAAATACTCTATAAACAGATGATAACCTGGCTGCTCAATCAGCACCTTCTGCTTGCCGCTCGGAAATGGCATAGATGCAAGCAGAGACAGCGCCTGTTGAACCCCGGAGACAACAAATATATTGCGCTCTGGCGCAAACACCTGATAGCTCATCAATTGCTTGCGAACGATATCAATCAAGGAATCCATTCCTTTGGCGGTGCCATAAACAAATAAGTCCTTCTGGTAAGTATCGATGGCTTTATTAATGCAATGCTGAAAATCCAAATAAGGAAACAATGCCGGATCGGGTGCCGATGCTGCAAAGTTGAGCAGGCGGGCTGCTTCATCTTGAGCGGAGTTCATCCCTTTTACAACAAAATAGCCGCTTCTTGGCATCGCATAAATGAGATGGCGTTTCTCCAGCTCATCCAAAGCTTTAATAATTGTGCTCTTGCTGCAATTGAACTGCTCTGCCAGCGCTCGAATGGAAGGGAGTTTCTGCCCATCCTTATAGGGCTGCTTTGCAATGAGCTCCTCCAGCTCATTCATGAGCTTTAAATAAAAGTACATTTTAACAGTGCCTCCTGCCATCTGTACCGATACAGATGGCTTTTTTGTATATTGTAGCATGTGCAGCTTTGGAGATACGATACCTATATAAAGCGAACAGTTACTAGGAGGTATACCATGATGACAACACACAATAATTTGAAGTCGAAACGGCTTGCGTATGCAGCGATTATTGTTTATTCCACTATTGTAGGGCTTTCTTTTCTTTTCGGAAAATTAGCCTTGACGGTTACAAGTCCGCTGGACAGTCTCGCCCACCGTTTCACCATATCTTTTATTGCGGCAACAATACCAGTCTTATTCGGTTGGATCAAGCTGCAGCTTAAAACACGTGATATGCTAAGCATTCTTCCGCTAGCTGTCTTTTATCCGTCGATGTTTTTTGCTTTCCAAGCCTATGGATTACAGTTTACATCCTCCGCAGAAGCAGGCATTATTCATGCCACAGTGCCTATCTTCACGATGATTGCTGCAGCGTATTTCTTGAAGGAGCGGACGACTAAGGTACAGAAGCTTTCGACCCTGCTTTCTGTTGCAGGGGTTATATTCATCTTTGTCATGAAGGGGACGTCAATCGATATTTCTAATGTTAAAGGCACCTTGCTCATACTTTTGTCAGCTCTTTCCTTGGCAGGCTACAGCGTACTGGCAAGGCGACTCTCTGGTCGCATGAAGGTAATGACGATGACGTATATGATGACGGCTATTGGCTTTCTTGTATTTAACTTTATCGCAATAAGTCAACATGTCGCCAAAGGAACGATTGCTCATTATTTTGAACCATTTGCCAGTCCAGTGTTCCTCCTATCGATATTATATTTGGGCGTACTCTCTTCGCTCGTATCCAGCTTGCTCAGCAATTACGCCTTATCCAAGCTTGAAGCGTCTAAAGTGAGCGTATTTAATCATCTGGCTACGTTGGTCTCTGTTATCGGTGGATTTGTGTTTCTCGGCGAGAAGCTGGCATACTACCATTTCATTGGCGCTGCAGTTATCCTTGTTGGTGTGCTGGGCACGAACATGGGGGCATTCGGTAAAGGAAAGGGAACATCTCCGATAAGTGTTTCTCAAAAGGCGGAGCGATAACAGAAGGCAGCGATTCCATCTGAATCGAACAGCTGCTGACGGAAAGCTTAGTTATACTCATTCTCTACGCTGACAGCTGCTCTAATAATGGATATGATTAGGCTTGTAGGTTATTAGAAGCGGCGTTAAGGGGATGATCAAGTGATCGAGAATAAGGATACATGGATCGTGGAAGCGGATATTACAAGCATGCAATCAGCAATGGAAAAAGGATGGATAAGCTCAGAAGAGCTGGTCCAGTTATATATGGAGCGAATCAGCAAATATGATGGCGTTCTTCGATCTATTTTGGAAACGAACCCTGATGCCATTGAAATTGCCAAAGCGTTAGATAAAGAGCGACAAGAAAAAGGGAGTCGTGGCAGCCTGCACGGTATTCCGATTTTGCTCAAGGACAACATCGATACACACGATAATATGCACACAAGCGCGGGATCTGTAGCTTTAGCGAATTCATATGCTGGGAAAGATTCCTTTGTTGCTTCGCAATTACGTAAAGCAGGAGCGGTTCTGCTAGGCAAAGCGAACATGACAGAATGGGCTAATTTCATGTCAGGCACGATGTGGGCGGGATACAGCTCAAGAGGAGGCCTTGTGCTTAACCCATATGGTCCGGGAGAGCTGTTCATTGGAGGCTCAAGCTCGGGATCGGGCGCTGCGGTTGCCGCCAACTTGGCAGCTGCTGCAATTGGCACGGAAACTTCGGGATCCATCATTAGCCCTGCTAGCCAAACGAGCTTAGTAGGAATTAAACCAACGATTGGGTTAGTAAGCCGAACTGGCATTATACCGATTACAAATAGTCAGGATACGGCAGGTCCGATGACTAGAACGGTAACGGATGCGGCCATTCTTCTTGGGACTTTGGCAGGCGCTGATGAGCGAGATGCGGTTACGGTAAATGGGGCAAAGCAAGCTCATTCCGACTATACGCCATTTCTTGATGCTAGTTATTTAAAGCAAGCAAGGATCGGAATTCCGCGCTTTTATTATAAAGATTTGGACGAAGACAGGCTTGCGATCATGGAGTCGGCTATTGCGGTTTTGAAACAGGCTGGCGCGACGATTATCGATCCCGTTGAGCTGCCGTGTGAGAAGGTTGATTGGGATTGGCATGTGCTGCGATATGAATTCAAAAAGTATATCAATGACTACCTCGGAAAGCTGGATGAATCGGTTCCTGTTCATTCCTTGAAGGAGTTAATTGCTTATAACGAAGAGCACGCAGACATTGCTTTAAAATATGGGCAGGATACGCTGCTTTATGCGGAGGAAACGAGCGGAACGTTGACCGAACAGGAATATGTCGATAGTATTTTGAGAAATAAAGAACTGGCAGGCAAACATGGAATTGACTTAACTTTACAGGGGCATCAACTGGATGCTTTGTTGTTTCTAGGCAATGATGATGGCGATGATCTTGCCGCAAGAGCGGGTTATCCAGTCATTACCGTGCCAGGCGGTTATGCGGAGAAGGGAATCATTGCCGAAGGCGGCTATACGACCAAGGGGCCGCA
Organism: Paenibacillus sp. TAF43_2; assembly: GCF_052113545.1. Taxonomy (NCBI): domain Bacteria; kingdom Bacillati; phylum Bacillota; class Bacilli; order Caryophanales; family Paenibacillaceae; genus Paenibacillus; species Paenibacillus sp. TAF43_2. The sequence continues at coordinate 29,561 of NZ_JBFRDK010000008.1, read as the reverse complement.
GGGGGTCACCTTTATCGGTACAGCCTTCAGCGAGCCTACCTTAATTAAACTAGCCTATGGCTTTGAGCAGGCGACCAAGTATCGTGTAACTCCGTCAGCTTTTAATTGAATAGCTTGAAATAAGCAGGCGTAAACAACGGATATAATCCGCTAGTTTGCGTCTGTTTTTTTGGAAGAAATAAGGAATAGAAACCAGTATGGCTTGTTATGTTTTAGAGACTGCGTATCTTTTATTCGTTATAGATCGTTTTCTAATAAAGGTGTTTTGGAGGAGTGAATTTATAATGAAAAAGGTACTTATTCTAGGTGCAAGCGGTCTTGTAGGAAGGGCATTGGTCGATGAATTGCAGCACGGTTTTGATCTGTATGGCACTTATTCTTCATCATTTACGAGTCTGCCTGCGGATAAGCAGTACAAATTAGATGTTGAGCAAATGGCTGAAATGAAGAAAATCATCCATTCGATTAAACCCGATATTGTTATTTCTTGCTTAAGAGGAGCGTTTGATCAGCAGCTGTTGTTCCATAAAGATTTGGCTATGGAATTAGCTAAGCATAATAGTCGACTGTATTACTTTTCTACGACGAACGTATTTGATGGCAACTTTTCAAAGCCTCACTTTGAAACAGATCTACCTATTTCCGGAACCGATTATGGGAAATTCAAAATCGAATGTGAAAGCATGCTTGCAGAAATTTTGAATGAACGAGCGATCATTGTCAGAATACCCGCGATATGGGGGAAAGATTCTCCGAGATGGAACACGGTTAAAGATAGTATCGAAAATAATAAAGAGATAGAGGTTTACAGCAATCTCGTGTTTAACAATCTTCTGGATGTTATGCTCGCTAAACAGCTGCGCTTCATGATTGAAAAAGAGCTAAAAGGAATTTTTCATTTAGACGCAGTGGATACGCTGACTCAAGGGCAATTTTATGAACAAATTTTAAAGCAATTAGGAAGCGAAAAGAGTATATTGCGAGAACGATTATATGAGGATGATGCTGCTACATATTATTTTCAGTTGCGTTCGAATCGCAATGACTTTGCCAGCGCTCCGCGAAGCACCAATGCTGAGATGATAGCATATTTAGTGAGCGATTATTTGGATAAAGAGCAGCAATAGTTTAAAAAGGATGGGGCTGCCGGCGGGCGGCTCTTTTTTTATTAAACAGCCCTGCGACAACAGACTGATCCCGATAGGCATAGGGCGTCATCTTTCATAAAGAGGGCAGGAACAATCCCTGCCCTCTTCATTTCTATTGCTTGATTTGGGGGAGCGTAATACTGATCACGGTCCCGAGCCCCTGCTTGCTCTTGATCGTGATGTGATAGCTCCGATCATACAGCAGCCTCAGCCGTTTATTCGTATTCAATAAGCCGATGTGCTTGGACTGCTCTTCGGATGCAACCAAAGATCTCCTGATTTCGGTGAGCCGGTCTGAAGAAATGCCGTTCCCGTTGTCGGAGACGACAAGCCGAAGCTGTTCCCCAATGATTAAAATTTTTATTTTGATCAGGCCATTCCCGTTCTTTTCCTTTATGCCATGGTATAAGCTGTTCTCGACTAAAGGCTGAAGCAGCAGCTTCATCGTATGGAGCTTGAGTATTTCTTCGTCGTATTCAAACAGTACATCTAAGGTATCCTTGTACCGTTTCTTCTGAATATTGATGTAGCTGACGGTGTTCGCGATTTCTTCCTCCCACGTTACCTCATTGGTTGGACGGCTGAAGGAATAGGAAAGCATGTCGGACAAGTTCTCAATCATATCGCTCGCTTTGTTCGGTTTTCCTGTTAGACCGACGGTTTCCCAATAAATCGAATTGAGCGTGTTATACAAAAAATGTGGATTGATTTGGGATTGAAGCGCAAGCAGCTCCATCACTTGAAGCTTGTATTTCTTCTCAGAGAGTTGGGTTTGAATATAGCGATGTTCAATGAAATGGGCGATCATGTTCTGAATAATGTAAGAATATTCATCATTAACTTTGCTAGGCGGCTTCAGCGGCGTGCGATTATTCTCGGCAGATCTGAGCAGCGAGGTGATGGCAAGCAGCTGCCTATAATTTTTTCGGGTCAAATAAAAGGTCAATGCAAGTCCCAAAAAGAAGGACAAGCAAGCAAAAATGATTGTATAGTTTAATATGCGCGAGGGTGTCTCGTACAACGAAGCATGTGGAATGACGGACACGTATTTCCAGTTGTACTGCTCCGATTCCACCTTCGTTACGTTTACTTCTCCCAGTGAGGAAGCCAGATCGAAATAGGTGGATGGGTGGTTTGCCATTTGATCCAGCTCGGCATCTGTTAAAATATTTTCTTCTTTATTGGAGAAAATAACCTGATTATTTTCGTTTAGAACGAGCAGAATTTGATCCTTATACGTGGTGATGTTGGATAAAATATTTTCAATATATTTTGGACGAACGTTTAAAATAATACCGATTTTCCGTGGCGCCAGCACGTTGTAAATGGATATTAATTCGGTCGGCTGCGTCTCGAACGCAAAAATTTTGGCTTCCCTTTTGGATGTCCATTCCGTAGCGGGCCCATCGTATTTCATGAATTCCTCGAACCAGCCCGTATCGTTGAAACGGTTGATTGAAGACAAGCCGTCGAGTGAGGACACGAAACGGCCATTCGGATTATCAGAGTAGAAATAAATGCTATGGATATAAGGCTTCGAGCTGGTAAGCGCATTCAAATAGCTGGATATAATTTGGTACGAAGTAGAACTCTCATACGTATAGATCGGATTTTGCAGAACGTTGGACAGCTCATTGAAAACTTTAGCGTTCTGGTATAATGCAAGCTTCAACGTGTCTAGTTCATCCAAAATCATCTCGATCTGGCGCTGTGATTGCAATAGCAGGAAACGGCTGTTCTTGTTAATGTCTGCCTTCATGTCCCTCTGTGTGGTTATAAAGGATAACGAGCCTAATATGATTAAAGGCAATATTAAAGGAATGAGAAAAGTAGCCAAATGCTTGATAAAATAGCGCTCTTTCATCGTTTAGATCATCCGTTCTTACATTCGCTAGGTGTCTTGCCATAGTAATTTTTGAATGTCCGGGTGAAATTTTTGGCATTGCTGTAGCCGACCATTTCACTAATTTCGTATGTTTTAAATTGGTTCTCCTGAATGAGCCTCATCGCAACCTTCATTTTCACCTGAATGAGATAATCGGTAAAATTTTGACCGGTTTTTTGTTTGAACAAATAGCTCAAATAGTTGGCATTCAAATATACCTGCTTTGCCGCATCCTCCAGATTCGCATCTTTATATTGATTCTGGATATACGCTTTAATTTGTGTAATAATCAGCCCTTCGTTGCTCGTGCCAGAAGGCGGTTGATCCAAGGCGTGCTTCGCTGCTTCCAGCTCGTCTCTCAGGCCGGCGAATACGTCCAATAAAACCTGATATTTTGCGGGCTTCACGATATAGTTGTTGACTCGATAACGAAGCGCCTTCTGGGCATATTCGAACTCGCGGTAGCTGCTAAGAAAAATAACATGAATATTATGCTTCTGCTCATGAATGACCTCGGCAAGCTCAAGGCCGGACATGACAGGCATTTTAATATCGGTAAGGATGACATCGATTTTGTCATGATTTTGAATGAAATTCAATGCTTCCTTACCGTTTCCGCATTGGCCGATAATTTGAAAACCGACCTCCTGCCACGGAAAGTAGGAAGATAAAGCTTCTCTTGTATCCGCTTCATCATCAACTAGCAGCAGCCTGTACATCTCATCACCTCTTAACGATGTAGTCTTCCTTTGCTGATAATGAGATTATAGCACAGCAGGATCAGGCTAATGTGTTCATAGAGGAGCCATGCGGCATCTAAGATAAAAATGATACGTTAACCGATAAAATGATACTACGGAATGGGATTGCTCAAATAATGATACTTAAATCTAAGATTAGATGCCTTATGTAAATAATCAATCAATCCTATACTTTAGAAAGCGTTTCCAAGAAAACAAAAGGGAGAGGTTCATATGCACCGATTGAAAGGATTAAACGGTTTCATTGCTTTGATAGTCGTATTTGCAATCATCATTTCAGGTTGTTCCTCCGGGAAACCGGACAAAGAAAATCAAGGCAGCGGCTCGGATAAGAAGGTTACCCTGCGCTTTAGCTGGTGGGGTGGCGACGGCCGCCATGAAGCTACGCTTGCTGCTATAGAAGCGTACAAGAAGATTGCGCCGAACGTGACGATCGAAGCGGAATACCAGGGCTTTGACGGCTATGAGCAAAAGGTCAAAACACAGCTGGCCAGCGCTACGTCCGCCGATATTATTCAGCTTGACGTTCCATGGATGAAGGAACTGACGAAAAATGACTTTTTCCTCGATCTTAGCAAGCAGGAAGGACTGTCGTTGGAGGGCTTTGATCAAGACTTCCTGAACAATTTCAGCGTTTATAACGACAAAATGGTAGCGCTCCCTTCCGGCGTAAATGCTTATGCGCTCGTTATTAATAAGACGGCAGCCGATAAGCTCGGCGTACCGACCGATATTCAGTGGGACTGGGATACCCTCTACGAGGAAGGCAAGAAACTTCATGATAAAGACAATACCAAGTATTTGCTTCTTGCTGACCACGGCATGCTGATGCAGGATTTCACGAACATGCTTAAGCAGCGCACCGGAACTCAGTGGATCAATGAAGATTATTCGCTTGGCTTTACGAAAGAGGAAGCCGCGGGTGCCTTGGAATGGATCGACAAGGCCATGAAAGCTGGCGTATACCAGCCGCTCGGAGAATCCGATTTATTTTTCGGCAAAACCGAACAGAATCCGAAATGGATCAATCAAGATATTCCGATCATCTCGGCTATGAGCAGTACGCTCTTGTCGCTTCGCTCGGTGCTGCCTGAAGGTGTGGAAGTCGTGACTGCCTTGCCTGCCATCGATAAAAATGCGAAAAACTCAGCCGTATTGGTAAGGCCCTCGCAGCTGATTGCCGTAAGCAGCAAGTCGAAGCACCCGGAAGAGTCCGTGAAATTTCTGAACTGGCTGATGAATGACGCAGAAGCAGCAGTTATCTTAGGCGATGTCCGCTCCATTCCAGCATCCTCTTCCGCACAAACCGCTGCTGTAGAGGCAGGGAAAATAGACGAAGCGATTACGAAAGCAGTCGAAATGGGTCTGAAAAACGCAGGCATTGTAGATAATGCAATCTCCACTAACTCGGAGGTATCCGCTCTGCTGCAGGATGTTATCGAGAAAGTGGCTTATGGTAAGCTGACGCCAGACAAAGCCGCGCAAGAGCTCGTTAGCAGCCTGGAGAAAAAACTGAAAGAGCTGCAAGGAAGATAAACGGATTTTAAAGAACGGGGTGCGCGCCAGTGAAAGCTTAGCGATTGACTGGCGTGCTCTCCCCTCATTTCCGATAGAGAATAGGAGTGTGAGCCAGTGACCAGGAAGAAGCGCAGCTTTCGATATATCGGACTTCTATATGTTCTTCCATGGATTCTGGGGCTGCTCATTTTTCAGTTGTATCCCTTCATCGCGTCATTTTATTATTCCTTGACGGATTACAACATGGTGAATGCCCCCAAATTCATTGGTTTGGATAATTATAAACAAATTTTCATGAATGATCCCGGCTTTACCCAAGCGCTAAAAGTAACGTCGATTTATGTAATTCTTGCCGTGCCGGTGAAGCTCGCCTTTGCCTTATTCGTTGCTATCGTGCTTAGCGCCAAGCTGCGTGCCATTAATTTGTTTCGAACCATCTATTATTTGCCTTCGATTCTTGGCGGAAGCGTGGCGATATCGGTGCTTTGGCGGTTCCTGTTCATGAAGGACGGCGTCGTCAACAGCTTGCTGGCTAATGTCGGCATTCCTTCAATCGATTGGCTGGGCAACCCCGATATCGCGCTTTATACACTCGGTTTATTATCGGTTTGGCAATTTGGGTCTTCAATGGTTTTATTTCTAGCAGGTATTCAGCAAATTCCCAGTGACCTGTACGAAGCTGGTTCCATCGACGGTGCCTCCAAGACCCGCATGTTCTTTAAAATTACCGTGCCGCTGCTGACGCCAATTGTCCTGTTCAATCTGGTCATGCAGATGGTCAACGCGTTCCAAGAATTTACCGGCGCCTTCGTTATTACGAGCGGCGGACCGATGAAGTCTACTTATCTCTATGCTTTGAAGCTGTATGAGGAAGCCTTCACCTTCTTTAAAATGGGGTACGCTTCAGCGCTGTCATGGGTCTTGTTCGCGATCATTATGGTCGTAACGGGCATTATTTTCAAAACCTCTAACCGCTGGGTCTACTATGAAGACGGAGGCAAAACCAAATGACGCATACCAGCTCGAATAAGTGGTTGTCTTATGTGCTGTTGACATTGTTAGGCTTTGTCATGATTTATCCGTTAATATGGCTGTTTGTTTCATCGTTTAAGACGAATCAAGATATTTTCGGCTCCAGCAAGCTGTTTGCGGATACCTACGTTTGGGATTCCTATTCCTTGGGCTGGGCAGGAACTGGCCAATACGGCTTTCAGCATTTTTTTGTTAATACGCTTAAAATGGTGCTGCCTACGGTCGTTCTTACAATCATCTCGAGTGTTATCGTTGCTTATGGCTTTTCCCGGTTTGTGTTTCCGCTTCGAACGTTTCTGTTCTCCATTATGATGGCGACGTTGATGCTGCCGGATGCTACCGTTATGATTCCGCGTTATATCCTGTTCAATAATCTCGGCTGGCTGGACACTTATTTGCCGTTTATCGTACCATCGGCTTTCGCAACCTCAGCTTTTTTCATCTATATGCTTATTCAGTTTTTTCAGGGATTGCCAAGAGAACTGGATGAATCGGCTACAATTGACGGCTGCAATTCGTTTATGATTCTCATTCGGGTACTGCTGCCCTTGTGCAAGCCGGCTCTTTTCTCCGTGGGCATCTTTCAGTTCATTTGGACCTGGAATGACTTCTTTAACTCAATCATTTATATAAGCAGCGTAAAAAAATTCACGGTCTCGCTTGGCCTGCGCTTGTCGCTGGATGCCTCCTCGGCCGTTTCGTGGAATCAGGTGCTTGCGATGTCGGTTGTGAGCGTCGTTCCTTGCATTTTGTTATTCTTTTTGGCGCAGAAATATTTTGTTGAAGGCATCTCCACTACAGGATTAAAAGGATAAGGAGAAACGATATGAAACCGGATGAGAAACGCAAGGAGAACGTTCAAATTGCTTATATCGGAGGCGGCTCCCGCGGCTGGGCTTGGGGATTGATGAGCGACCTTGCAGCAGAAAGCGAGCTTGCCGGCACTGTTAAGCTGTATGATATTCATTATGAATCAGCCGCGCAAAATGCGATCATCGGCAACAGGCTGTCGCAGGCGGCTGACACAAAGGGTAAGTGGAGCTATGAGGCAGTGCCTGCATTGCAAGACGCGTTGCAAGGTGCAGATTTTATCATCATTTCCATCTTGCCAGGAACCTTTGCCGAGATGGAATCGGATGTCCATTTACCGGAAGAATACGGGATTTACCAGTCGGTGGGTGATACAGTAGGGCCAGGCGGACTTGTCCGTGCGCTCCGTACCATCCCGCTATATGTCGAGATTGCGAATGCGATCAAACAATATGCGCCAGCTGCGTGGGTCATTAACTATACCAACCCAATGACGCTGTGCACGAGAACGCTTTACGAGGTGTTTCCGGAGGTGAAGGCCATCGGATGCTGCCACGAGGTGTTTGGCACGCAGCATTTGCTCGCTTCCATGGTAGAGAAAAAGCTGGGTGTCCCTTCGGTTGACCGGCGTGACATCAAGGTTAATGTACTGGGCATCAATCATTTTACATGGCTGGACAGAGCCTCTTACCAAGGCATCGATTTATTCCCGCTTTACAAGGAATTCGTGGAAGAGCATTATGCGGAAGGGTATGAAGGCAAGAAAAAAGGCCACTGGCTCAACGATCATTTTGCTTCTGCGCAGCGGGTCAAATTTGATTTATTCCGCAAGTACGGCATCATTGCTGCGGCTGGCGATAGGCATTTGGCGGAGTTTATGCCGGGCGAGCTTTATTTAAAGAACCCTGAGACGGTGCAAAGCTGGAAATTCAGCCTAACGAAGGTGGATTGGCGAAAGAAAAACCAGGCAGAACTTTATGCCAAGGGCCAGCGGCTAGCAACTGGAGAGGAAGCTTTCGAGGTGAAGCCTACTGGGGAGGAAGGCATCGAGATGATAAAAGCATTACTCGGAATGGGCGAGCTGATTACGAACGTAAATATGCCGAATCGCGGACAGATCGAAGGTTTGCCGGCGGGTGCCGTAGTGGAGACGAACGCTGTATTCGGTTATAACCGCGTAAGCCCGATTGTTGCTGGCAGGCTTATTCCTGAGGTAGAGCAGCTGGTGCTGCCGCATGTAATGAATCAGGAAATGACACTTAAAGCTGCCCTGAACAAAGACAAAGCCTTGGCGTTTCAGGCTTTCATGAACGATCCGCTTGTCAGTCTGCCTAATCAAGCTGGCACAGCATTGTTTGAGAAAATGCTTCAGAACACGAAGTCGATGCTGCCTGGCTGGGACCTGTAGCAAAAACAACAGGTAAAGCAATTCCTTTTTGAGAGGGAATTGCTTTTTTTGTTTGTGCTGTCGCTGTAAGTTCAAGACCGCTGATGGCGGTCTTTTCTTATGTTTGTTTTTATTTTAGTGGTAAGTGTGTGTCTAACTGAAAGATTAATTCAATAAGGATGAAAAACCAATATATGTTAAGATATTTATACAATATCATTTGGGAGTAACGATGTGGACTGCTAAGGAGGGCAGATATGACTATAAAAGCGAGATACATTTTGCTTGCTGTATTAATAATTAGTGTGACCATATTAATTTTAATGCTGTCATCAAGACAAGAGAAATTTATTCACAAAACAGCAGTTAACGAAAAGATAGTTCAAACTAGAAGTTTTAGCGTGAGTTCTGATTCTACAGATTTGAATACATCAGCAAAAGGAACATTATTTATCAAGGGAGACAAAGGAATTCCGGAACATATACAGATTGTTGCTTCGATTTCAATCGACCCTAAAGACTGGGGGGGTGTTGCTTTCAATATTCCTGATAAATGGTATATTTCAAACATTACAAGCAGTTTTCCTGAAAAAGAAACAAAATCCATACCTGCGGACTATATAACGACATTGACTACCGCGGATACAGAAAATAAATGGAGAGCAATAATTGAAGTTGGAAGAGGACGAGACGCCTATAAATCAACAGGAGGCGGTACAGGAACGGTTGTGGTTGACTTAGTTTCTGATAAAAAGGCAATACAAGAGTCAGATCAATTCAGTATTTCGGTTGCGGTGGGCTCAGATGAAAAAGATGGTGTAAAGATTGTAGGACCTGATTATGTTGAAATACCTATATCGTTAGCGGATATATCAGATGATTAAAATTAGATAATAGACCATTGCACTTCATGAGAAATTTAAAGTGCCGCGTCATACGCGGCTTTTTCTATTTGAGAGGGATCTCGTTATAATGAGAAGAGCGATTATAGAAAGAAGTGAAATCATCATGAAGATCATTGTCATTGGTGCAGGAATTGCTGGAGCATCAACCGCATACCATTTGGCTAAGCAAGGTGCAGATGTCCTCATTATCGATAGGAAAGATGAAGGACAGGCTACGGATGCAGCAGCTGGCATTATTTGTCCTTGGCTGTCGCAGCGGCGCAATAAGGCGTGGTATCGCCTTGCTAAGGCTGGAGCGAGTTATTACCCTGTATTAATTGAAGAGCTGGAAAGTGAAGGGGAAACCGAAACCGGATATGCCAAGGTCGGCGCCCTCAGTATACATATGGATTCGGAGAAAATCGAGAAGATGGAAGAGAGAGCTTACAAGCGTTTAGAAGAAGCTCCAGAAATCGGTGAGATTACGCAGCTTGATGAACATCGGACCCGAGAGCTCTTCCCTCTGCTCGTCGAAGGATATTCTTCCGTTCATATTAGCGGAGCTGCTCGTGTGGACGGCCGTGCGCTGCGTGATGCTTTGCTACGATCTGCACAGAGGAATGGGGCTGAGCTTATCTATGGGGATGCTAGGCTTGAATATCAATCCACGCGAATAACGGGTGTAACGGCCCAGGCAATTAGTTATCCGGCTGACATCGTGATCGTCTGTGCAGGGGCTTGGGCTGGGCAGCTGCTGCAACCGCTGGGCATTGATTTTAAAGTGGGTTATCAGAAAGCGCAAATTATGCATTTGCAGCTTCCAGATGCCAAACAGAATACTGGCAGCTGGCCGGTTGTTATGCCGCCTTCCGATCAATATTTACTCGCCTTTGATCAGCAAAAAATCGTCATAGGAGCAACTCATGAAAATGATATTGAAGGTTATGATACGAGGATCACACCCGGTGGTATGCATGAAATTTTAAGCAAATGTCTTCCATTTGCACCTGATCTGGCAGATAGTACATTTCAGGAAGTAAGAGTAGGCTTTCGCCCTTTTACTGCCGATTTTCTTCCGGTTATAGGCGCCATTCCAGATTGGGAGGGACTGCTTGCGGTAAACGGTCTTGGGGCTTCCGGCTTGACGATGGGGCCTTATATCGGAGACCAGTTGGCTAAGCTAGCACTAGGAATGGAAGTCGATATCGATTTAACCGATCATGAAATTTGTAAAGCCATTAACTGAGCTGTAGGATAAATTCATAATGAGTCATTTTAATATCGTAGAAGGAGAGCTGCTGTTTTGAAGAATAATATCATCGAATACTGTTTAACGAAGAACGGAGCGTCTAAGGATTRTCCCTTCGGATTCGAACCGTTGGTCATCAAAGTTGCAGGTAAAATATTCGCGTTTATTTTTGAGGACAAAGGGGAGCATCTTCGCTTAAACCTGAAATGTGATCCGATAATTGCGGAAAACTTAAGAGAACAGCATGAGGCTGTTCGACCAGGATACCATATGAATAAAAAACATTGGAATACAGTTACGATCGACGGTACTTTGCCAGAGTCGGATGTTTTTGAAATGATTGATCATTCTTACGAGCTGGTTGTCAAAAGTCTTTCTAAGAGCCTTCGAGAATCTATTAACGAAAAGAACTAAATGGCTCAGAGCGTATGACGGGACTTCGCAGGTTGTAGTTAAATTAAGATTATGATAAACTGTACCTAATTTTGATGACGGGAGTTGAACGAATACAATGTAGAACTTTCTTGCTGTGAGATCACGAATAGAACGAACTCAGCGATCCGCTGTGGTTGGTTTATTTCGTCTCTGCAAGAAAGGTCTGCATTTCGTTTGCGCTCCCTATCCGGCTAGTCATCCAGTCCCATAAAATGGGGCTGTATTTCCTCGTATGGATTAGAGACGCAAGAAAGCACCTTTCYTGCGTCTCTTTTTTATTTCCRTACGAAAGGATGATCGCCATGCCCGCGATTCAAGTATCTAATCTCACTTTTGCCTATCCAGGCAGCTATGACCTCATATTCGAAAAGGTTCATTTTCAAATCGATACAGACTGGAAGCTCGGGTTTACAGGGCGAAACGGTCGGGGCAAAACGACGTTCTTTAACCTGCTGCAAGGGAAATACGAATACAGCGGCAAGATCTCCGCACCCGTTGCCTTTGATTATTTTCCGTTTCCCGTCGAGCATCCGGAATATTTGACCGTCGACGTCATCGAAGAAATCGTGCCAGACTATGAGCGCTGGAAGCTGATGCGTGAACTGAATCTGCTTAAGGTTTCGGAAGATGTGTTGTACCGGCCATTCGAAACGCTGTCCCAAGGCGAGCAAACGAAGGTACTGCTTGCCGTGCTGTTCATCCAGGACAATCGCTTTCTGCTCATCGACGAGCCAACCAATCATCTCGACTTGCATGCACGTAAACTCGTCGGTGATTATTTAAACACGAAGCGCGGTTTTATTCTTGTGTCACATGACCGCTCATTTCTCGACCGCTGTGTCGATCATATTTTATCGATCAACAAAACAAATATAGACATTCAAAAAGGCAACTTCTCCAGCTGGTGGACGAACAAAACTCGCCAGGACACGTTCGAATTGGCACAAAACGAAAAGCTATATAAAGATATCGAGCGCTTATCCAGCTCTGTCAAACGCACGAGCGGCTGGTCCCACGAGATTGAAAAATCGAAAAACGGCACACGAAACTCCGGTTCCAAGCTGGATAAAGGATATGTCGGGCACAAAGCTGCTAAAATGATGAAACGCGCGAAATCCATTGAGCAGCGGCAAAACGCCGCTGTAGAAGAGAAATCGAAACTGCTTCGAAATATTGAACAGTCAGAAAGCCTTGCGATCTCTCAACTCGCGTATTCCAAATCCGAACTGGCTGTGCTGGATCACGTCTCTATTTATTACGGGGAAAAATCAGTTTGCGAGAACGTTAGCTTGACGATCGAACAAGGGGATCGGATCGCCATTTCGGGTCCAAACGGCTCGGGTAAGTCTAGCGTGCTCCACCTGCTAAACGGCGAGGCGCTTCACTATACGGGCACGTTTCGGGTTGATCCTCAGCTGCGCGTTTCCTATGTATCCCAGAATACTTCTCATCTGCAAGGGTCACTTTCGGAATATGCAGCAGAGCACGGAATCGACGAAAGTTTATTTAAGAGCGTGCTGCGAAAGCTTGATTTCTCCCGTATCCAGTTTGAGAAGGATATGTCGGCGTTTAGCGGCGGACAGAAGAAAAAGGTTCTGATCGCGAGAAGTCTATGTGAAGAGGCTCATCTGCATATTTGGGACGAACCGCTGAACTTTGTTGACGTCATTTCCCGGATGCAGATTGAGGAGCTGCTGCATGAGTACGCACCGACCATTGTGTTCGTGGAACATGATCGTGAATTTCACGACCGTGTCGCCACAAAAACGATTGAACTGACAGGAAACTTTGACTAAAAATCGTATCGTTTAAACGAAACAGCAGCCATAGGGCTGCTGTTTTTTTGTGTGTAATCAAAGTCCAATTTTATTATTTTCCAGTTGCATGATTCGATATTAAAAATTGGGGCTGTGCAACACTGTTTGTCTGAGCTTATTTTTGATGCCAAAAACAAAACTGTTTCTCTAGACCCACACGCATTCTATCAAGTAACATAGGTTTTGTTCTGCAAAACCGACTGGGAGTGAAATAAGTGCAAGATACGTATGATGATATCAAACAAGGCGAAAAAGGTGCATGGCTGAGCATTCGCGCTTATATTTTCTTGTCCGCAATAAAGTTAGTTATAGGTTACCTCACTGGCTCCGAAGCCTTATCAGCTGATGGTCTGAACAACTCAACCGATATTATTGCTTCTATAGCTGTGTTGATCGGGCTTAAAATATCACGGAAACCACCGGACAAAAACCATCGGTATGGTCATTACAGAGCTGAAACGGTAGCTGCCCTAATCGCTTCTTTTATAATGTTCGCTGTTGGTATACAAGTATTGTATCAGACGGTTATGAAGTTCAGAGCTCCAACAATTGAATCACCTGATATTATTGCAGCTTGGACTGCCCTATTTTGTGCCATAGCCATTTATTTCGTTTATCTTTACAACATTCGTTTAGCAAAAAAAATAAACAGTCACGCAATGATGGCGGCCGCACAAGATAATCGTTCGGATGCTCTTGTAAGCATGGGAGCTTTTGTTGGCATCATCGGTTCACAATTTGGCTTGCCATGGCTTGACCCAGTCACAGCTCTAATTGTAGGCATCATTATTTGTAAAACAGCATGGGATATTTTTCGTGATTGTTCGCATACGCTTACTGACGGTTTTGATAATGAAGAACTTCAAACCATTAAACAAACCGTTTCCGATACCCCAGGTGTAGAGAAAATAATTGATATAAAAGCTCGTATTCACGGGAATAACAAACTGGTAGACGTAACGATTGCCGTAGACCATCAGCTAAATGTAGGCGAAAGCCATGACATTTCAGAACAAATTGAGAGACGTATTGCTGAATTGCACAGCATTTCCTACGTACACATTCACATAGAGCCTTTTTTGGCGAGTAGTTAAGTACAAAGAGTAAGTTCAGATGTCTGTTACTGAAATAACGGTAACAGCTGACCGTATCACTATGCATTTTCATTAAGGGATGGATGCAGATAATCTATGTTTAACGAAAACTCAATAGAGAATAGGAGATTTTGTTCTGAATAGACATCAAATATTGAAGCTGTTGCATGATAACAAATTGCAAACGAATATACCTTTTGAAGGATGTACAGAAGCAGAACTTAGCTTATTGGAAAGTGAGGTTGGCAATAAATTACCATTTGCTTATCAAGAATTCTTATTGGCAGCTGGTCATAATCATGGGAAATTGTTTCAAGGAAGCGATAGTGGATTCTCGCAGCTGAGGGATTTACAGATTGAAGCTAGAGAATTAGTAAGAGAGAATAATTATCCGATAATACTTTTAGAGAACGCATTTATATTCTCGATGCATCAAGGATATGAAATTCGATTTTTTGAGTTAAATGGAAATGACAATTCACCTGTCCTGGAGTGGTATGAAGGAAGTGATAAGGGGATTGTTATGCTCTCTGAATCATTTGAAGATTTTTTGCAAACGCAAATTGAACAGCACTCACATGTCAAATTCAAAATATCCAGCGTGTTGGATGAATGAAAACGGAATTGAAGCTATCAATGGATGCCCTATAATAAGATCATCATCAGAAAGGAATTGAACATGGCAGTAATAACTTTATGCGGTTCTACAAAATTCAAAGATCAATTTGAAAAAGCAAACGCGTTTCTTACACTTCAAGGCAATATTGTTATTAGCGTTGCTTTTTTTGAACAAAGCGATGGTTTTAAAATTACAGAAGAACAAGCAGAGTTACTAGGGCATCTGCATTTTAGAAAAATAGATATTTCTGATGAAATATTCGTAATTGATGTGGATGGATATATAGGCAACAGTACAAAAAAAGAGATTCAATATGCTAAAGAAAAAAATAAAGTAATCCGTTACTTTTCCGATGGCGAGATTCCCTCAAATATATTCAACTAACGGATAACTATGGTGGAAGAAGTGCAGATGTGCAGTCCCCCATAATATAAGTTGTGTGTTTTGCCATCTTATAACATCCTCTCATCCCATAGTTTAGATTATTATTGTAGATAACCGATGAACTCAGCCTCTAATTAGACAACGAATGAGAAATTAGAATATCGACAGCTTCCAAAAAAAATTAACTTTATTTTATCAAGCTGGCAGGCAGCGAATTTCCAGTAATGATAAAATGAAATTGCAGCTGGAGAAGGTGTTTATTAACTTCTGATCATTGGCTGCCTAAAGAGTTAATTTAAAAAATGTGTACAATGCTGGCTTTAAGAGTATTTGTAGCTTAATGAGGTGTTGGGATTGGTTACTGTTAAAACCGAGGTTCTTATAAATGCTCCAATACATCATTGTTTTGATCTAGCGAGGAATATAGAAGTACATACTCAAACGGTCTGGAAACATACGAAGGAGAGGGCTATAGCAGGAACGATTGAAGGCATGATTAATAAAGGAGAAACCGTGACCTTTCAGGCTACTCATTTTCTAATCAGACAAAAACTAACTTCGAAAATTACGGAATATGAAAGACCCTATCTTTTTGTAGACGAAATGAGCAAGGGGGCTTTTAAAAGCTTAAGACATGAGCATATATTTGAGGAACATGATGGAATGACATTAATGAAAGACATATTGGTTTTTGAAGCTCCGTTTGGATTAATTGGGTGGATCACAGAAAGATTGATACTAAAAAGGTACATGAAAAGTTTTTTGGAGCATCGAAATAATCAATTAAAGATAAGGGCAGAAGAGCTATTCACTGACCTTGATTAACCTCGTTTAAACGCTTTGTACTGGCAAGCTTCTCTTGACAATCAAGCAAGATGATAGAAACCATATATTAACAGGTACTACAAAAAGTTGGTACTCGTTTCAAGAAAAGGTTTTTATTAGAATTGATTTGTAAGGAAGCAGAGGATTGCTGGATTACGAGCTGGGAGGCATCAATATGTCATTTTTAGCACTGACTGTATTGTTAATCATAGGAGTAATCATGTTAGTGGTCGGATTTGCAGCTAAAAAGAATTGGCTTAAGCTGTTATCCATTATCCCGCTAGCTATTTCTACGTGGCATTTTTCAAATTTGTTTTTGATAGGTTATGGATGAAATTTGTGAGCATATCTCTAGCATTTTTTCCAGCTCTTAAAATATAATCATACGATCCAAAAGGAGGCAGCCATTATGATGGCTGTCTTTTACCTCATAACTGAAAAATTATGGTATTATCAAGCTGCTGTTATAGCTAGAAATAGGAGGGTGTGAACAAAATGAAGGAAAAGGTTGTCACAGCGTACGACAAACTTGCAAAAGACTACGAAAAGCATGTGGATACTGAGAGCGGGCACAACGCTTATTATGAGCGGCCAGCAATGATGAAACTTATGCCAAATGATATGAATTCACTTACAGTCCTTGATGCTGGCTGTGCTGCAGGTTGGTACACGGAGCAATTTTTAAAGCGCGGTTCTCAAGTAACGGCTATTGATTTGAGTCCTGCTATGGTAGAAGCATGCAAAAGGCGAGTTAGTCATGAGGCAGAAGTATTCGCTTGTGATTTAACTGAGCCCCTCCCATTTAAAAACGAAACATTCAACCTTATAGTAAGCTCATTAACCCTGCACTATATCGATGATTGGGCGCCAACCTTTCAAGAATTCCATCGCATATTGAAACCGGGTGGACAAGTTATTTTCTCCGTACATCATCCATTTATGGACTTTAAACATTTTGAAAGACCTGATTATTTTGCTCACGAGCTGCTTATGGAAACCTGGAACAAGAAAGAATCTGGCCCAGTGGAGGTTGCATTTTATAGGAGGCCTCTTCAAGAGATTCTGAATGTCACATCTGCCCAATTTATCATTGATCAAATCATCGAGCCGCAGCCGGATTTAGCTTTTAAAGATAAACCACATGCTATGGATTGGTATAAGCGTTGGTATGATCGTCTTTCGACTAATCCTCATTTTCTCATTGTGAAAGCTCGGAAATAGAAGGATAGAATCTTTAATTAGGATTAGGGGGATATGATGCAGACAGTAATCGATGAGCTAATACACTACTATTTTATTGATCCCAGCTATGAAATCGAGTCCGTTCCTTTTGGTTTAACAAACCTCACGAAGATTGTTAAAATCAATGATCAAAAATATGTAGTCCGCATCTACGATCGCTATACGAAAAATATACAAAGCATGGAAATGGAATCGAAAATAACTTCGTTTTTGAGTGGCAGTAATCTTACTTTTCAAGTGCCTGTATTTCTTCGGTCTCTCAATGGGGATGAATACATACAATTAGCAGACGGTACTTTAGGTGCGATCGTATCATTTATCGAAGGCCGTGTACCAGAAATAGTAGAAGCACAACAAGCCTTGAAGTTTGGTCAGGTAGTTGGAGAAATCTCTTCAACACTGAGCAAATATGAAACAGATCTGCTGGATCACCATGGAAAAGCTTTCCCAGATCTTTATGATCTTCATCCACTCGCCCAGCGTAATGATATAACTTCTTTTATTGAGAATCCGCCATTTCACATTTCTGAATCCCACCTGAACTTCTATAAAAATATGATTTTGTCCGTTGAGATGTCTATCTTCCAGCTAAAAAGTTTGCCAAGGCAGCTCGTTCATCATGATTTGCTTATATTCAACCTATTGTCCCAAAACAACAACATATGTGGCGTATTGGATTTTGATTTCACTTCGATTGATGCTAGTTTTATGGAATTTGCCATTAGCCTTAATCATATTTTGCAAATGTCGGATGGATCTTTGGAAATGACTGAAGCCTATATTAAGGGGTATGCCGTTTATCGCAAGGCAACTATTCAAGAAATTAATCATTTGCAGCACTTGACGCAGATTTATCATATTGCAGTTCTCCATATCTATATAGGCCAGCATTACTCAGGAAAATCGATTGAAGCTAACTTCAACTATATACTCCATCAATTTCAAACACGAAATAACTGGTTGAATCAGCATCGTGAGGCCTTGCAAGCACTACTTGAATTGTATCTGGTTTGAGAAATTCTGGGCTCAAGCACCGATTGATATACAAAAAGTACGTATCGTTAGCCCCATTTATTAATCAAGGTGCGATTGATGAATGCGCGAAAAAAGCTTTTGAGAAAGAAGGCTTAAAAGCACTAGTGTCGATCGCACCTTTCATCAGTAGAGGTATATTAAATGATTGTACCGAAAGCAGTGCTATAGCGAAAAACTGAAGGATGGACGTAGAGTCAGTCTTCCAGCGATAGCTTTAAAGAACGTTTGGGAATCCGCTGCAATTCGGGTTCCTTTTTCTTATGCTTAAACAGCAGAGGATGCAATGTTTGACTTGTTTTATATGTATAATGTAAGAAAGACAAGCAGGATGTTAGAAGGGAGTATTTCATTGACTCTACAACAATTAAAATATGTAATTGAGGTTGCCAATCGAGGCTCCATTAATGAGGCAGCCAAGCGGTTGTTTATTTCTCAGCCTAGTCTTTCCAATGCCATTAAGGATCTGGAAGAGGAAATGCAGCTAGAGATTTTCGAGAGATCCAATAAAGGAATTTCACTTTCTAAGGAAGGTGTTGAGTTTTTAAGTTATGCAAGGCAGGTCGTTGAGCAGGCGGAATTGTTGGAAAGCCGTTACCTAAATGCCAAGCCTTCGCCGCAGCATTTTTCGGTTTCTACTCAGCATTATGCTTTTGCTGTGAATGCATTTGTCAGTTTGGTTCGCGAGTATGGCCAGGAAGAATATGAATTAACATTGCGTGAGACTAAAACCTACGAAATTATTGAAGATGTTAAAAGCCTGCGCAGCGAGATAGGAATCTTGTATCTTAACGAGTTCAATGGGAAGGTCATCAATAAGCTGCTCAAAACGGCGAATTTGCAGTTTATTAGCTTATTTACAGCTAAGCCTCATATTTTCATCAGCATTAATAATCCGTTAGCCAATCAATCCATCGTGACCATAGACCAGCTTCAAAATTATCCTTATTTGTCCTTTGACCAAGGCGAATACAATTCTTTTCATTTTTCAGAAGAAATTTTAAGTACGATGACTCATAAAAAAAGCATCCGTGTAAACGATCGGGCAACGCTGTTCAATCTCCTGATTGGACTAAACGGATATACGATATCGACGGGTGTCCTAAGCGCTGATTTAAACGGAAATGAGATTATTCCAGTACCGCTCGATTGCGAGGAGACGATTAATGTAGGTTGGATTTCACAGCGAAATGCTTCCTTATCCAAGCTCGGATCGGCCTATATTGAGGCGCTCAAACAAGCGATTGGCAAATAAAAGTGCGGGTATAGCTTAAGGCTATGACTAGATATAGTTTAATCCAGTTACACTATAACAGTGAATACGTGTTATCTTTCTTGTAACAATTTGTATAGGAGTGTTACGAGATGGTGAAAAGCAGTGTTTTGGGATATCCACGTATTGGTGCGGATCGGGAATGGAAGAAGGCGCTAGAAGCGTTCTGGGCAGGCAAGCTTGAAGAATCAGAGTTCCATGGCAAGCTTCAAGAAATCCGTTTGAATCATTTGCGCAAGCAGCAGGAGAAAGGCATCGACCTTATCTCGGTCAATGATTTCAGCTATTACGATCACATTCTTGATACAGCAACAATGTTCGGGATCATTCCGAAGCGCTTCACATATGAAGGCGGTTCAGTACCACTGTCGGTTTATTATGGCATTGCCCGCGGAACGAAGGATGCAACGGCAAGCGAAATGACCAAGTGGTTTAACACCAACTATCACTACATCGTACCTGAACTGGACGGAGCAGCACCTGTACTTACAGAGAATAAGCCGCTTATCGCATATTTGGAAGCTAAAGAAAAGCTCGGTATCGAGGGTAAACCTGTTATTGTCGGCCCATTAACCTTCTTGAAGCTGTCAAAAGGATATAGTCAATCAGAGACGGATGCTTGGCTGGATCGATTGCTGCCGCTTTATGTGCAGATCCTGCAAGAGCTTGAAAAAGAAGGCGTTCAGTGGGTACAAATAGATGAACCAATTCTTGTAACAAAACTTAGCGATGCTGATCGCAGTCGCCTAAAAAATATTTATACCACGCTTGCTGCATCGGTAACTAATCTAAACATCATGCTGCAAACGTATTTCGAATCCGTAGAAAACTATACTGACATCGTTGCGTTGCCGGTCAAAGGAATTGGGCTTGACTTCGTACACGGTTTGTCCGCAAACTTGTCATTCATTAAGCAATTTGGCTTCCCTCAGGACAAGGTTCTAGGTGCAGGAGTCATTGATGGCCGCGGCATCTGGAAAGCGTCACTTCGCGATAAATTGGCATTGTTGAAAGAGTTGGCTGAAGTCGTAACGGCTGAACAGCTAATTGTACAGTCATCCTGCAGCCTGCTTCATGTTCCAGTCACAGTGCAAAATGAGACTAAGCTATTGCCTGAACTAAAGGGTGCTCTAGCATTTGCAGATGAGAAGCTGGATGAGATTGTTCTTCTTGCGAAAGCAGTTACTTCAGAAGATGCTTTCATTACTGCCGAGCTTGAGAAATGTGATGCTGCTCTAGAGGCGCTTAAGCAATCAGGCGAGCGCAATCGGAGCAACATTCAGCAAGCCGTAGCCGCTATTAGCGAGCAGAATCCAACACGCAATCTGCCATTTTCTGAGCGTCATATTGCACAACAGAAAAAATGGCAATTGCCGATTTTCCCAACGACGACAATTGGCAGTTTCCCGCAATCCGCAGAGGTGCGCAAAGCCCGTCAACAATGGCGCAAGGGTGATTGGAACAATGAACAATACGCTAGCTTCATCCGTGAGCAAATCGATATCTGGATTAAGCTTCAGGAAGAAATCGGACTGGATGTACTTGTGCATGGCGAATTTGAACGGACAGATATGGTTGAGTTTTTCGGTGAGAAGCTTGCGGGCTTTGCGTTCACTCAGTTCGGATGGGTACAGTCGTATGGCTCCCGCTGCGTGAAGCCGCCAATTATTTTTGGAGATGTAGCGTTTGAAGAAGCAATGACTGTCGAGGAAACGAAGTATGCTCAGTCGAAGACTGAACGTCCAGTTAAAGGAATGCTTACGGGACCGATCACGATCATGAACTGGTCGTTCGTCCGTGATGACATTACGCGTGAGCAAATTGCTTACCAGCTTGCCTATGCACTTAGACAAGAGGTAGAAGCGCTTGAGCAAGCGGGCATTGGGATGATTCAGGTTGATGAGCCTGCGGTTCGCGAAGGTCTGCCGCTTAAGGAAGAAGACCAAGCCAACTATTTAGCTTGGGCTGTCAAAGCATTCCGCGTGACTACATGCACGGTTCAGGATACGACGCAAATTCACACGCATATGTGTTATTGCGAGTTCCATGACATGATTGATTCCATTGAAGCGATGGATGCAGATGTTATCTCCATCGAGACTTCACGCAGTCATGGTGAATTGATTCATAGCTTTGAGCTGAATACTTACAAGCTGGGTATAGGTTTAGGCGTATACGACATCCACAGCCCGCGTATTCCGCGAGTGGAGGAAATGACGAGTATGATCGAACGCGCTTTGCGTGTGCTTGATCCGAAGTTGTTCTGGATTAACCCAGACTGCGGACTTAAAACACGTGGACTCGAAGAAACAGTTGATTCCTTGCGCAATATGGTTGAAGCGACACAGATCGCCCGTGCGAAACATTCTTTGCAGGTGTAAGCTAGGTTTTTAATAACGAATAGAGAAGAGCAGGCTGCCATGGCAGTCTGCTTTTTTTGATAGGCTCAGATCCGATTTTGTTTTATAAATAAAATAGAATTAGGCTGATTTCTCAAGTATGATACGATAAACGAAACGAATTGATTGTAAAAGGAATGAATATCATGGATAAGCTTCATACAGCCATTAGTTTAAGAGAAGCAGGGAAACTGGAAGAAGCAAAAACATTGCTGATAGATTTAGTCAAAGAAGAGCAGCAGAACTCTTCGATATGGTATCAACTTGCTTGGGTTCATGATGCTATGGGACTCGAAAGGGAAGCTGTGCCTTTTTATGAAAAATCATTGGAACTAGGATTAGTAGGAAAAGAAAGAGAAGGGGCATTGTTAGGCTTAGGTAGTACATATCGTACTTTAGGCATGTATGATGAATCAAAACGTATATTTGAAGCAGCAATAAAAGAGTTTCCAGAACGTAGAGAGTTTCAGGTGTTTTATGCGATGGTTCAATACAACTTGAAGGCTTATGACAAGGCAATGGAAATTTTATTGAAGCAATTAGCCGAAACGAGCGCTGATGAGGGAATTCAGTCGTACAAGAGAGCTGCCCTTTTTTATTCAGACAAATTGGATCAGGTATGGGACTGATCCAGCCTGCTATTGTCCAACTATACGGCGACAGACTAGGACGTCATAATGACGCCTTAGTCTATCGCCGTTTTTATTTATTCGGATCAGCCGAAACAAATAAGGTTTTGTATCGTCTAACAATTAGTGTAAATTTTACCATTAAAACGGTTTACGTTGATTTGCAGGAGGGGGAGCAATACGAATGAAACAAAATGGATTGAAATTAATAATGAGAATGGGGCGCGTCTTTCTGGCTGGATGTCTGATGTTGCAGCTGCTTGTTGGCGTCGCTTCAGCCAATACGCCGGAGAAGCTGGCATCTGGCGGCAGCGTTAACGCGAGCAGCAAGGTCGATCATTCGCTGGCTTTCACAGCAGACATGCAGGATGCATTAAAGGAAGCGGAGCAATTGCTATATGATCAGAAGCCGTTCTCGGATTGGGCGGCGATCGGATTTGCAAAGAACGGCCGAGCCGTTCCAAAAGGCTTTCTGGAGGAGAAAGCAGATGTCATATTAAACAATGGCGGAAGATTTGATACGTATATAGATATGACAAGAACGGTGATCGCTTATGCTGCTGCTGGCGGCAGCAACATTAACAATATCGCTGGCCTTGATTTTTTCTCAGCCGTTTTGAACAATCCTGATCTTGAGAAGAAGGGGATATATGAACTCGTACCCGCTTATGTCGTGGCGAAGAGTTCCAGTCCCTACTCTCCTAATTCAAACCCTTTCTGGTATCCTGACGCGTTTTCTCATATCATCACAAATCAGCAGCTGAAAGATGGAAGCTGGTCCGAGTCCGTTAATGGGAAAGGCAGTGCTATGGCAACGGCTGTAGCTTTGACAGGATTGTCACTCATTTCGAGAACGCAGAATCGGGAGCTGACGGAGTCAGAGCAGAAAGCGCTGGAGTGGCTGCGCATGCAGCAATCAGTCGACGGCGGTTTCGAATTCAGCACAGCGGCGACAGCCCAGGTTATCATTGCACTGTCATCGCAACGAATGGACGCGGCTGCGTTCGCGCAGCAGGGAGGCGTTCAGCCGCTCGATTTTCTGATGTCTCGTCGATTGGATGAAGGTGGATTCTCGGAGCGCAGCGATGGCGTTTTGGATATGACGGCGACGCTCCACGCTTATTTGGCGTTAACCGCTTATAAGCTGTATGTGAACGGCAAAGAACGGCTGATCGATGACTTGAATTCGGCTGCGGGCAGCGCGATTATTCAGATCGAGGGGCCTGCAGGTACGATTGCACAAGGACGCGTTCCAAGTGGCGGTAAGGCGATTGATACGGCTCTTGCTTTCCTTAAGCAAGAAGGAATTGCCTATGAGACGAAGACAGCTTCTTCCGGGGAGAAGGCAATCACCTCGATTAAAGGCATCGATGCCCTGCAATACGGCGGAAAGAACGGATGGAAGTTCGCTGAGTACAGTAGATATGGCAGTTGGATGTTCCCGGAAAATGCTAGCAGCGGGAATGTTCTTAATGATAGAAGTCGATTGCTGCTTTATTATGGTTCGGATACAACCGAGGTTATCGACTTAGTCGTGGTTAATGGCTCAAATGTAAATGGCCAACTAGCAGAGGGACGGCCTTCAGCAAATTCTCCTTTCGAGCTGTTCGTTAAGAAAGCGAATCGTAAATCGGGTCAACTGCTGGCGCCGAATATAACGGTGACAGTCGGTGGGAAGACGATGGTGACCGATGCGAAAGGAAAAGTGGCTTTTGCAGGTATGCCATCCGGAGTGCATGTTGTCACTCTTACCGCGTATCGAAAGGATGCTGCGCCTGCTGTGGCCAAAAATCTTTACTATTTATCGGTCTCTGCTCCTCCGTTGGCTGACTTTAAGGATGCTAATCAAGTTGCTGGCTGGGCAAGAGAAAATATGGCATATGCACTTTATGAAGGTTATATCCAGGGCGTAAGCGTGAAGGATAATGTGCTGGCTCCGAAAAAGACGTTGTCTCGCGCAGAGTTCGCAGCCATGCTGCTCCGCTTGGTACACGGCGCTACGGATCAGCCTGCTGGCAGCTCTCCCTTCAATGATGTTCCAGCGGGCAAATGGTACAGCGACGAGATCGCAAGAGCTGCAAAGCTCGGCATTACTGACCGTACGTCCGGTCGGTTCGAGCCAGAGCGTACGATTACCCGCGAAGAGGCAGCGATGATGTCCGCAAATGCTGGTCGTTTAGCAACCTTCGGCAGTGAGGGCYGAATGGCGTTCAGCGACATTAAGGGTCTATCCGCGACGAGTCTCCACGCTATCCAAGCCGTCAACGAGTATAAGGTGATGGTCGGCAGCGACGGCAAGTTCAATCCGCGGCAGACGCTGGTCCGAGAGCAAGCGGCGGCGATCCTTTTGAGGCTGCAGAAGCTGCTATATCCCGAGAAGTACTTAGATTGATCATGCAGCACTCTGCTCAATGGCTATGCATTCATTTTCCTATTCGAAGTCTGCTATTCCCAGTATTGGACCAGTCAAACCACCCACAAACGCTTGCTCAGGTTCAAAGAGGAGAAGCGAAGGAGGAAATGGTGTTATAATCAATCTATACAAAACGAATTGCCTTGAAAAAAAATGGGAACCATCTAGGTGATAAATGGCATTTATGACTTTTTTCCATTAGATGACCATGCAATAACGAAGATAAACGACACAAGAATATAGGAGATACGATGACTGAGGAAACAGCATTAGATAAAACAGGTTGGAACTTTGACAACAGTTATGCACGGCTGCCGGACTCGTTTTTCACAAAAATGAGTCCGCCGCCTGTGCACTCTCCGCAGTTGAATATTATGAATGAATCGCTCGCAAAATCACTGGGGTTAAATGTTCAATCTCTTCTAAGCCAGGACGGTGCTGCTATGCTTTCTGGCAACGAGATTCCCGAAGGCGCTTTGCCGCTTGCTCAAGCTTATGCTGGGCATCAATTTGGACATTTTAACAGATTAGGGGATGGCCGTGCCCTATTGCTGGGTGAACAAATTACGCCTACAGGTGAGAGGTTTGATATTCAGTTTAAAGGTTCTGGCAGAACGCCATACTCCCGCGGAGGCGACGGCCGGGCGTCACTTGGACCGATGCTTCGCGAATATATTATAAGTGAGGCTATGCACGCGCTTGGTATTGCTACCACTCGCAGCCTCGCCGTTGTCACAACTGGCGAGCCTGTATACCGCGAGACGGAGCTGCCGGGTGCAATTCTGACCCGCGTGGCTTCCAGCCATCTGCGCGTTGGCACTTTTCAATATGTTGCCCAGTGGGGTACGGCTGAAGAACTTAGACAACTTGCTGATTACACTTTGCAAAGGCATTACCAGGAGGTTGGCGAAGCTGAGAATCGCTATCTTCGCCTGCTGCAAGAAGTGATTAAGCGTCAGGCAGCGCTAATCGCCAAATGGCAGCTCGTTGGTTTTATCCACGGTGTGATGAATACAGACAATATGTCGATTAGCGGAGAGACCATTGATTATGGGCCTTGCGCCTTCATGGATGCCTATGATCCCGAAACGGTATTCAGCTCCATTGACGTTCATGGCCGTTATGCCTATGGCAACCAACCGCGTATCGCTGCGTGGAATCTCGCGAGATTTGCTGAGGCGCTTTTGCCGCTGCTGCATGACAATGAAGAACAAGCTATAAAACTGGCAGAGGATGCGTTATCTGGATTTGCAGAGTTGTATCACCAGAGCTGGCTTAGCGGAATGAGAGCGAAGCTTGGAATTTTTAATGAAGAGCTTGAGGACGAAGCTCTCATTACAGATTTGCTGCGCATGATGCAGGAGCATGGTGCAGACTACACGAATACATTCCGCTCGTTCACATTAGATAAACCAGAAGATACAGCTCTCTTTGGCACCGAAGGATTTGCACCATGGTATGAGCTGTGGCAGGCGAGACTTGGCAGGCAGCCGGAATCCAAAGCCGCATCCTATCAGTTGATGGGCGCAAGCAACCCTGCAGTAATCCCGCGCAACCTTCGAGTAGAAGAGGCGCTAGAAGCCGCAGTGAAGCAAGGCGACAACCGTGTGATGGAGCAGCTTCTGAGTGTTCTTTCGAGCCCATACGATCACGCCCGCGAACGGTCTGATTATTACACGTTCCCTGGGGTATCACCCCGTCCATACCAAACTTTTTGCGGTACCTGATATAAAAAAACGGCAGCTCACCTCAATGGTCAGCTGCTTTTGTCTGTTCTGTGCTGTTTTTATCATTCAACACGATTTATAGTATAATGATTACTATTATATGGACGCATAACAGGGAAAGAGGGAACGAATGCCTACTATACTGGTTGCTGATGATGATGCGAACATTCGCGAACTCGTTTGTTTATTTCTACGCAATGACGGATTCGAAACAGCTGAAGCGGGAGACGGCAAGGAAGCACTAGAGGTCTATGCACAGGTGCATATTGATCTTGTCGTACTCGATATTATGATGCCGATTATGGATGGCTGGACGTTGTGCAAGGAGCTTCGAAGAAGCAATCCTGATCTTCCGCTGCTTATGCTGACTGCAAGAGGCGAGACATGGGAGAAAGTGAAAGGCTTCCAGCTCGGGACGGATGATTATTTGACGAAACCATTTGATCCACTGGAGCTGACGGCTCGTGTTGGAGCTCTGCTGAAAAGATACCGAATTGGCTCAACGCAGACGATTCGGCTTGGCAGCATCATTCTTGACCGGAAAACCTATAAAGTGATGAGAGGAACGGAATCACTTGCGTTGCCGCTCAAGGAGTTTGAACTCCTTTATAAGCTCGCTGGAACACCTGGACAAATCTATACGCGTGAGCAGTTGATCGATCAAATTTGGGGGATCGACTATGCAGGCGACGATCGAACGATAGACGTACATGTTAAACGATTGCGCGAACGATTCGCGACGGCAACCGATTTTCATATCGAGACGGTGCGCGGGCTTGGCTACCGGCTTGAGGTGCACGAATGATCAAATCTTTATACACACGAGTCGTCCTCATATTTCTAGTCTCCGTGATCGGGGGCACGATCATTGCTTTTTTTGTGGCAACTTGGGCATTTCAAGAGAAATTGAGTGAAAACTCGCAAATTTTGATGAGTAATTTTGGACAGGATATTACCCGAATTTATGAAGCCATTCCCTCACGTGAAGCGGACAAACTCGTAAGTGGAATGAGGCAGCTCAATTCCTATCATATTCGTATTTATGAAACGACGGATCGGTTCCAGTCCTTCGGAGCGCTGCACGGGCATAAGCCTGCTGCAATAGCCAAGGAACAAGTAATGAAGGTACTGGCTGGAGAAAGAGTTCAGGTTCGTATGAAGGGAGTTACTGTTACTTTCATAGGATTGCCGCTCAATACAGACATGGGAATAAAAGCGATGTTTGTGGAAGCACTCTCCCCTCCATCTGCCTCTACTATACTCAGATGGGGATTATCTTTTGTCGCTTACGCGTTGATTACTGGAAGCTTATTTATTCTAATTGCCTCCATATTTCTAATAAGACCAATCAAGAAGCTAACAAGAGCGACTAGGCGGATAGCATCTGGCGACTTCAACGTCAAGCTGAATATTAAACAAACAGGCGAGCTGGGAACGCTGGCTCGAAGCTTCGAAGAAATGATGCATGACCTGCAGCAATTGGAGCAGATGCGCAGAGAATTCGTTACGAATGTCTCGCATGAAGTTCAGTCTCCGCTCACCTCGATATCCGGCTATGCTATAGCGCTCAAACAAGCAAATCTTGCGGATACCGATCGAAATCGCTACCTGGATATTATTATTGCAGAAGCGAAGCGGATGTCCAAGATGAGTGATAGCCTGCTAAAGCTGAGTTTGCTTGAATCTCAGTCACAACAGATGCGGCTGACCGCATTTAGACTTGATGAACAAATAAGACGAATTATCGTCGCGATTCAGCCGCAGTGGTCGACTCGCAATATTCAATTCGACCTCCATTTGCCTACTGTTATTTTTTCAGCTGATCATGATCTGTTGAATCAGGTATGGACGAATATAATCGGCAATAGCATCAAATTTTCACAGGATGGCGGCATTATTAAAGTGAGTATCCAACAAGATATCAAAAATGTGACCGTCCAAATATCCGACAGCGGCATAGGTATTGCTCCAGAGGATCAGAAGCGTATCTTCGAGCGCTTTTTTAAGGCGGATCGCTCCCACAGCCGTAAATATGAAGGCAGCGGTATGGGACTTGCCATCGTCAAACAGATCGTATCGCTTCATCAAGGTGACATCCGAGTGGAAAGTGAGCCCGGTAGAGGAACGACCTTCATTGTCACCCTGCCAATCATTACTCCGACAGAGTAATTCGATTTATACGATATTAGTCGGCATCGCTCGTTTACTCTATGCTGCGGCAGCCTGTGCAAGCTCTTTGCATGTGGTGCCGTAGCATTTTTTTTGTTGTTCATATTCAGTTCATATTGACGTCACACGGAGTACATCTTCGTCGTATAAGCTTTCTTTAGCGGCCAATTAAGAGTGCCCAACACAGAGATCATGACAGGAGAAGATGAGAGTGAACATACGTGAGGCAAAGAAAATGGATTTGAATTCAGGCAAAAAACCAGTTAGTAAAATGAAAAAAATATTGTTCATTTTACTTAAAGTGCTAGCAGTAATAATTATAGCAATCGTCCTTTTTGTAGCTACAGTATTTGTCGTGAATAAGATAAGCAGCAAATCAGAGGAAGGTAAAATTACACCCTATGGTCAGTCTGTAAAGGTAGACGGGAAAAATATGAATATTTTGATTCAGGGACAAGGGGAAGAAACTATCGTGCTCCTGCCTGGTCAAGGAACAGCGACACCAGTGCTTGATTTTAAGCCGTTAATTGATGAGCTGTCGCCATTTTACAAAGTTGTCGTGGTTGAGCCTTTTGGTTATGGATTAAGTGATAGAACCGACAAAGAACGAACCACAGATAATATTGTAAGTGAAATTCATGAAGCGCTGCAGAGCCTTAATATTGACCGTTTTATTCTAATGGGTCACTCCATTACAGGCATTTACGGCCTCGATTATGTGAACAAATATCCAAACGAAGTGAGTGCATTTGTTGGGATCGATACGAGTGTTCCAACGCAAGGCGGTATGGATAAAAAATTACCATTAGGAACTTTTAAACTGCTCAAG